>CAYWOF010000110.1:0-4993 GCA_964459825.1 uncultured Phycisphaeraceae bacterium
CTCCCTCCACCGCGGCGTACTCCTCCCAGACTCCGACCCAGCGCGTGGCTCTCACCGTCGCGGTCCCCTCGACGTCCTTCCCGAAGAAGTAGCGGGCCTCGACGCGGCCCGCGATCGGCTCGTCGACGAGCGCCCACTCGCGCGGAAGCACCGTCCTCAGCTCGAAGCGCGGGAGGGTGTACTCCTCGACCCGGATCAGCGTCACGGGCCCCGACGGGCGCATCGACCTGATCACGGCGCGCCTGCTGCTCACCGGGGCGATCAGCGCCAGCGGGCCGATCGGGACCGTCAGCGTGACGGCCGGCGACATGATCGCGGACATCGTCACGACCACGGCGCGCGGGAGCGTGACGCTCCTCTCGGCCTTCCGCGACCTCGTCATCCACACCGACATCAGCGCCACCGTGGACCAGTTCCTGGCCGGCCGGCACGTGGGCGACCGCGAGGACCCGGACGTGATCCTCGTGCGCGGCAACGTCGCCAGCCTGACCGCGGGCGGGCAGCTCTACTCCGACCTGCGCATCGGCCAGAACCTCACGGGCACGGTGACGGTCGGGCGCGTCGTCAACACGCCCGCCGAATCCGAGCTCGGGGCGGGGTCCATCATCGCCTTCGGGCGCATCGAGACCGTGAGCGTCACCGGGGACTGGGACGGCGACATCATCAGCTACACCGGCGGCATCGGCCTGGTGCGCATCTCGAACGGCTCGTACCTGGCGGGCAACCTCATCGCCGCCTACGACGGAAGCATCAACACCGTCGTGATCAACTCCGGGCACCTGCTGGGCGACATCCACGCCGACTACATCCTGTTCTTCGTGCGGGTGGCGCACTCGATGAACGGCGTCTTCGGCGACATCGGGGTCAACCCCGCGCTCAGCGCCGGGACGCCCTTCGACTCGTTCCGGCACCAGCTCCCCGTGGGCGTGATCGCCAACGCCTCGATCCAGGGCCCGCGCATCACGGCCGGGCACAACATCGGCAACATCACCGTCCTCAACGGGTCCATCTGGGAGGCCTTCATCCACGCCGGGCGCGCCATCGGCACGATCAACGTGGGCGCGGGCACCTCCACGGTCGCGGGCGACGTGAGCGGCAAGATCGGCAGCGACAACGTGACCGTGGGCCTGGCCACGGTCATCGCGGCCGGATCGTCCATCCACCGCGTGCTGGCCGCCACGGACGTGGACAACACCTCCGTCATCGCCGGGGCCAAGGGCTTCGGCCAGGACGGGCGCCCCGGCGGCACGGGCGCCGACGCCGACGTGATCCAGCCGGCCCGGTTCAACCTCTTCAGCGCCGGCGGGGACGCGACCAACGTGCACGTCTCCTCGGGCGTGCACCACGGCGCCGACGGGGTCTACAACACCGCCGACGACCAGGTCGTGCTGGGCACGTCGACCCTGCGCACGGTCACGGTGGGCGGGACCGTCACGACCGTCACCGCCTTCGCGGACGGCTTCTTCCCGGACAGCGAGACCTCGCCGGGCGTGGTGCGCGGCGGGACCACCCTCGCGGTGCAGGACCCGTCGATCGTCCCGGGCCCGGTGGGCACGCAGATCCCCGCCGGAGTCCCCTTCGACTTCACGTGGGGCGCCGACTCGGGCACCATCACGTTCACGGGACCGGGCCGGGCGTACTGGGACAGCGCCAACGGGCGCATCGCGGTCGTCGGCACCGTCGACACGTCGGAGCTCATCGTCACGTCCGAGACGGGGCGGTTCACCGATCTCGACATCGTCTCCAACGATGACGCCTCGATCGGGCTGCTGCGGGTGGGCGCGAACCTCCTGGGCGACTCGGAGATCGTGATCGACGGCTTCGCGCTGGCCATCGAGACGGGCAACGTCGCGGGCACGGGTCGGATCCAGGTCGGGCGGAACATCCGGTCGCTCTCGACGGGGACGTTCGCCAGCGGGCTCATCGGGGCCCTGTGGGGACGGTCGATCACCATCACGGGCGGCTTCGGCGTGCCCGCGACGTTCGACGAGGCCCGCCTCCAGCTCATCGCCGGGCAGACGATCGGCATCAGCGGGGCGATGTCGGGCGTGGTCAACATCGACCGCGACCTCGTCGCCCTCACGGTCGGCGGGCAGATGTACCGGGGCGCGTTCCGCTCCGGCGGCAACGTGGGCACCCTGACGCTCGGCTCGGCTCTCGAGTCGCGCATCAGCGTGCGCGACACCCTCGGCCCCACGGTGGTCAGCGGCGACGTGACCGAGACCCAGATCCTCGCCGGCGGCGACCTCGGCGACGACGCCGTGCCGGGCGGCGCGGGGTTCGCGGCCGACACGCCCACCACCGGCTTCATCACCTCGCTGGTCGTCGGCGGCAACTTCGCCCGCTCCGACGCCGTCGCGTCGGTCCTGCGCGGGCCCGACGGCTACTTCGGCACGGGCGACGACAGCGTGGCCGCGGGGCGGAGCTCGATCGGCTCCGTGACCATCAGCGGCACGCAGGTCGGCTCCAACCTCAACTCGCAGCAGTACCGGATCTCGGCGACCGGGTTCCTCGGGCCCGTGCTCATCGGCGGATCGGCCCCGACCAACACGGGCAACTTCCGCGTCATCGGCAACATCACCGAGCCGCTCCCCATCGTCGTGACCGACCTGGTCACCCGCTCGGTCAGCCGCACCTTCCAGGCCCGGCTCTACTTCAACCAGCCGATGGACGCGAGCACGATCGGGCCGGCGCTGACCATCTCCGAGGTGCGCGACTCGGGCAACACCATCATCCCGCTCACGCTCGGGACCGACTACGAGCTCGAGTACGACCGGGGCACCAACTCCGCGATCGTCACGTTCGCGCGGGAGATCACCGACCGCGGTCTGCCGCAGCAGGCCGGCGTGCCCGGGCCGGGCGTCTACCGGTTCGAGCTCGAGGGCGACATCCTCCGGGCCGCCGTGGCCAACGCGAACCTCGACGGCGACGGCGACGGATTCGGCGCCGGCGACGAGGACTACTCGGACGACGCGGTGGTGGGCGACCCCGGCGACAAGTTCGAGCCGGAGATCATCGGCAACGTGGACATCTACGGGGCGGCGGACCTCGACCTGGTCCTCGACTCCAACCACACGCCCGACGGCCTGCCGGAGATCAACCGCCTCACGACCATCCGGGGCGTCATCGGCGACCACCAGGACAACAACCCGTTCACGTTCAGCTTCGCCAGCGACGCGGACGTCTACAAGATCACGCTCAAGGCGGGCCAGATCCTCCGCCTGGGCGCCATGAGCGGGCCGGCCCAGTTCGCGACCCGCGTCCTCTACAACGCCGAGGGCCAGTTCCAGTTCGGCGACACCGCGGACACGCTCTCCCTCCCGGTGGACTACCTCGACACCGCCGCCGAGACGTTCCAGTCCAACTGGCTCGTCAAGACCACGGGCGTCTACTACATCGCGGTGGACAACGCCTTCCTGGTCACCGTCCCGGGCGTGCTCCCGAACATCGAGGCCGTGGCCGGCGCCGTGGGCGACTACTCGTTCACGCTCGAGGTCTTCGACGACGGCGACTCGGGCTTCAGCGGCGACAGCGACTCGGGCGACGGCACGCTCCTCTCGCAGCCGCCCACGACCATCGAGTTCGCCGGGGCCGACGGCCTCTTCGGGACCGGCGACGACCTGACGTCCATCACGGTCGGGACCTTCACCTTCACGCTGGATGTCGGGCCCGACGGCGCGCCCGACCTGCCCACCGATCCTCCGGCCGACCCGCTCGACGACGTGGTCACCGGGACCAACGGCGCCGGGATCACCGTGACCCGGACCCAGGGCACCGTCATCACCACGACCATCGACTCCTCCATCGGTCCGGCCGGGCACGCGGGCATCCCGGGCGACATCCTCACCCCCGACGTGGACATCTACCACCTCAACAACGGCCAGCGCTTCGCCCCCGGCACGCGCTTCCGCGTGACCGTCAAGCTCGCCGAGCTCGGCACCGACCTCGGCAGCCGCAGCCAGACCTCCATCGCCGACCTGAGCGGCCTGGCCCAGCTGGGGATCTTCGACACGACCATCTCCAGCGCGATCAACGACGGGCTGATGCTCCTCTCCCCGACCGACTTCCGGCCCGTCGCGGGCACGCCCAACACGACCATCGCCGACAGCGGGGCCACGAGGTACGGCTACGACGCCAACGGCGATTTCTACATCGAGTTCTCCACCCCCGGGCGCCTCGGGTTCGAGACGCCGCTCCCCGCCTCCTACGCCCTCTACCTCCAGGGCGTCTTCAACACCGACTACACCGTGGAGATCGTCCAGCTCCCCACGCAGCAGGTGGTCCGGCGCAGCCAGAACGTCTTCATCGAGACGCGCGGCGGCCAGATCGACTGGCTCGAGGTGGGCGGCCTGACCACCGAACTCCGCGAGTTCACCGCCGCCACCCTGGGCTTCAGCGGGCGCATCAACAACGTGCCGGTGGACCAGTACATCCTGGAGGCGGTCGTCGCCAACCTCCAGTCCATCTTCGACAACGCGGGCCTCGACGTGACCTTCTCGACCAACCCGGCCGACTTCGAGTTCCAGGACTTCTCGACCGTCTTCCTCTCGGCCACCAACGACCCCATCGGCTTCTTCAACGACCGGACCTACGGCTTCAGCCAGCACTCCGACTCCTTCAACGCGGACCGCAACGACGAGGGCGTGGTCTTCGTGCCCTCCTTCGCGACCCTCGGGTTTGCCCCGAGCCAGGCCGAGGTGGACGAGCTGGCGCAGTCGATCACCGCGGCCATCGGGCGCCGCGCCGCCGAGCTCATGGGCCTGCGCACCACCGCCACGACCTTCGCCTTCAACAACGTCGACCTGCAGGCGGCCAACTCGGTCGAGAACCGGCCGTTCACGGGCACCTACGTGCTCTCGGGCACCGCGCGCAACCTCTCCTCGCAGTTCGACACCCTTGCCGACACCGACTTCTTCCTGGGCCAGCAGAACGCCCTCAACCTCGCCGCGAAGATCATCCTTGCGACCGATGACGGCAGACAGGGCCACCGCCG
>CAYWOF010000110.1:5003-9322 GCA_964459825.1 uncultured Phycisphaeraceae bacterium
CATCCTCCCGCTGTAGCCGGTGTGCCGGGCGGCCGGCACGCGACAACACGTCCCTCCTGATCGCCCTCCGCGCCACCTCCCGGTGGAGCCGCGGGGGGCTTTCTCCTTGATGGACAGGGCGGAGGGTTCAGCCCGCCGGCTTGGCGCGAGCGCGCGCGCGTGGCTTGGGCATCGCCGGCGCCGGCGCACCCGTCCGTGCCCCACCATCGGATGGCGGCGGACCCGTGGCGACGATGCGCGGATCCGCCGGTCCCGCGAGGCGCGTCGCCAACGCCGCGGCCTCGAGGACCGACCCGGCCAGCGCGGCCCGTGCATCGTCGGCCCGGCGGGCCAGCGTCTCGAGCTCGACGCGCAGGGCGCCGCACCGAGCCTCGAACGCTCCCAGTTCGACTCGGATTCGTGCCTCGAGTCGATCGACCGTGTCGGCCTCCTGCGGGGCGGGAGTGCCCGCCACGCGGTCCGCGGTTGGTGTGGCCCCGGGGCCGAGCCGGGCCTCGATCGCCGCGATCCGCCCCTCGAGGGCCGCCAGGGCCGCGCCGGGTTCGGCCTTCGGGGACGCCAGCTCGCGCAGCAGCGCCTGCGCCCGGGTCGAGGCGGAGTCCAGTTCCTGGGCCCGACGGTCGGCCCGCTCGGCCAGCTCGCGAAGCTGGCCGGTGAACTCCTCGAAGGCGGTTCGGTCCACCACCCGGGGCGACAGAAACACCCGTTCGGCGGCATCGGAGTGTGGGGGTGTTCGGGGCGCGGAAATGGTCATGGCATCCTCGCTCGCTGGGCCGCCGCTCCGGGGCGCCGGCCCCGGCAAGAGCATCGGACGCCGGGGCCCGTGGTCTGCACGCTGGAGCGCGAGGAGCCGGGCCGGCAGGCGTCGGCCCCTAGACTTGTTCATGGCGTCCGACGCGGTTCGAGAGGGGGACGGAGGGGCGTCGGGGGGCACGGGAGTGCGCCTCCAGCGCGTGCTGGCCCGGGCGGGCATCGCCGCCCGGCGTACCTGTGAGCGCCTGATCGCCGAGGGGCGCGTCGCGGTCAACGGTGTCGTCGTGAGACGCCTTCCGGTGTTCGTGGACCCGGCCCGGGATCGGGTGACGGTCAATGGTCGCCCCGTCGGCCGCTCATCCGAGCGGGCGCGCCTCGTGTACGTGATGCTCAACAAACCCCGGCGTGTGCTGGCGGCCCTGGGGGATGAGCCGGGATCGGGGCGGACCACGGTCGCGGATCTGGTGCGCCACCCGTCGGGCGAGCGACTGTTCCCGGTCGGGCTGCTCGACTACGACGCCGAGGGGCTCGTGCTCCTGACCAACGATGGGGCCCTGGCCCACCGTCTGACGCACCCCCGGTACGGCGTCGCCCGGACGTACGTCGCCGTGGTGCGCGGCGCGATGACCGACGAGGAGGTGTCGCGCCTGGAGCGGGGGGCGCTCAAGGCAAGTCGGAAGGCGCGCCGTGCCGCCGGAGGGCTGCACGCCTCGCGGGTCTCGGTGCGGATCCTCGCGCGCGACGCCGCGCGGACGAGCCTGGAGTTGACGCTCGCCGAGGGGCGCAACCGGCACATGGGACCGGTGCTCGCCGGCGCGGGACGCCATATCCGGCGCCTGGAGCGGGTCGGGCTGGGTCCCCTGCGGCTGACGGGAGTCGCCCGCGGCCGCTGGCGCGAGCTGACGCGGGAGGAGGTGCGCCAGCTGCGCAAGGCCGCCCCGGAGGGCCGGGGCGGCGAAAGCGTCCCGTCGCTCCCGCCGAAGAAGCAGGGGGAGGCCCCGGACGGGGCCTGGCAACGCACGCGCTCCGGATTGAGGAGCAAACGCCGAGACGGTCGGGGGGCCATGACCCGGAGACCCGAACAAACGCCGTTGGTGAACGGATGAGCGGTTCAGCGGATCCAATCTCGGAGTCCCCCGCGCCGCCCGACGGCCCGTCCGGCACCGTCGCGCCCGCGCCGGGCCGGCGCGCACGCGCGGGGGCCCGTGGTTCGCCGCCGCGCACGCTGATGGATGTGGCCCTGATCGCGCAACGCTCGCGCCTGCCGCAGATGGCCGCGGCCCTGTCGTACCGCACGGTGTTCGGCTTGATCCCGGTGATCGTGCTGGGGCTGGTGGTCATCAAGGCGTTCGCGAGCGAGCGGGACATGACGGCACTGGTCGAGCGGTTCCTGGACTTCTCGGGCCTGAGCGAGATCTACGTCAGGCCGGCGCCAGAGCCGGGTACCTCGATGCCGGGCGTGACGTTCTTCAACGGGATGCCGCTGCTCCTCGATCCCTCGGCGGCGCAGGACGCGGGAGCACCGACCGCGCCCCCCGCGGGGGCGATGGCGGGCCCGGCGGCGGACCCGGAGGCGGCCGAGCGCCTCGACGAGTGGATCAACTCGATCGTGTCGCGCGTGGGCCAGGTGAAGTTCGTGACCATCGGCTGGATCGGCCTGGCGATGCTGATCTACGCGGGCATCTCGATGCTCGTGGAGATCGAGCGCGCGTTCAACCAGATCTACCGCGTGCCGCTCGGTCGCTCCTGGGTGCGGCGGCTCACGCAGTATTGGACCATGCTCACGCTCGGGACCTTCTTCCTCGTCGCGACGTTCTCGGTGGGGGAGTGGTTCAAGGTGAAGGTGGCGGAGCTGGCCCAGTCGCGCGCGTTCATCGGCGAGCGCTGGTTCACCGTGGGCGTCGTCGGCTACGCGACCACCGTGCTCATCAGCACGATGCTCCTGCTCCTGGCCTACACGGTCATCCCCAACACGCGGGTGCGGTTGCGGGCCGCGCTGAGCGGCGCGTTCCTGGCCGCCGTGGTGTGGGAGGCGGGCAAGTGGGGGTTCACCCAGTACCTCCACTTCTCGACCAACTACTCGCAGCTCTACGGGTCGATCGCCCTGATCCCGCTGTTCCTGCTCTGGATCTACGTCACCTGGGTCGTCGTCCTCCTCGGTCTGACCATCGCCTATCACCTCCAGCACGGGTGGAACCAGCGCGCGCTCGTGAGCGAGCCCGTGCCCGAGCTGTCGATCGTCGATCCCGCCGCGATTCTGACGCTCACCGGCGCCCTCGCGCGGCGCTTTGTCCAGCGCCAGTCGAGCGCTCCGGCGGACCTGGCCCGCGAGTGCTCGATCCCCGAGCCCATCGTCGCGCGCATGCTCGGTCGGCTGGCCCAGTCGGGCCTGGTCCACCGGGTGACCCGGGACGGGCGGGAGGCGGGATACACGCTCGCGTGCCCGCCCGAGCGCATCCCGGCCGAGGAGGTCCTTCGCGTCGGGCGCTCCATGGCCAGCATCCCCGCGGGCTCGGTGCCGTTGGCGGGGGGCCTGGACCGCGCGCGCGAGGAGGTGCTCCGAGGGTTGACGATTGCGTTCCTGGTCGGGGACGGCCCGCCCGCACCACTCGCGCCCGTGCGCCCGGCGTTGATCCAGCCCGCGCGACCCGATCAGCCCGGGCGCGGTTCGGCGCCTTCCGCCCGTCCGGCGCCCTCGATCCCGGATCGACGGGCGGAGACCCCGACGGTCGCCGAGCGCCGGGAGATCGGAGCCCGAGCGGACGGCGCAGCGCTGGAGTCCGGCGCGCCCGCGACGTCGGCGCCGCGAGCGCCGTAAGCTTCCGCCATGCAAGCGTGCTCATCTCCGGTGACCGCAACGCGACCGGCCCACGCTCGCCCGGCCCGGAGGGTCGCGGGGGTCGCCGCGATCCTCGGCCTGCTCTTCCTGGGGGGCTGCTACGAGCACGTCGTCGACAGCAAGGGGATCGGTGCGAGCTCGGTGGACGTGCACAAGCCCAACGCGCCGGGCGCTCGGCCGAGGAACTCCGAGCGCATGACGACGCCCCTGGAACGAAAGTAGCGATTCGCGCGTCAACGCCGACGGACCAGCGCGGGGGCTCGCGCCGGTGATCGCCACCGGCAAGAACGCGAACCGGCACCCGAACGGGCGGCAGGTGCCGGCGAGAGTGACGGAAGGCCCAGTGGGACAAAGACTTCCACTCGGGTGCGGCGCTGAGGATCCCGGGTCGTCCCGGTTGGACCGACGCGTAGCTCCCGGGCGCAACGGGCGCGGGCCTCGTACAATCGACCTGCTGCCTCACCTTCGGGCCGGCGTGCGTCGGCGAGCCGAAGGCGAGGTCGCTCCCATCGGAGGCATGTGGGACGGTCCGAGGCACAGGCCGATGTCCAGGCCGCGTCGCGTCCCCTGGGGGCCGCGGCCGAGGACATCGTGCGCGACCGGCTCCGGGCCGTGGCGCGCGCCCTCGACCGGTGCGACGGGGCGGATCGGCCCGAGGCCGAGTCCATCCACCGGCTGCGTGTGTCGAGCCGGCGTGCCGACAGCGCGCTCCTGGCGTTCGAGTCGG
>CAYWOF010000111.1:0-9322 GCA_964459825.1 uncultured Phycisphaeraceae bacterium
GTCGGGTCCGCCTCCGTGCGATTCCACCCACACTCGGGACAACCCCCGGCGAGGTTGCCTCGGAGGTTGCACGCGCATCGAGGGCAGAGTCCGCGTCGAAGCCGTCGCCTCGGAAGCGTCCTCGATACCAGCCAGGGTGGGACACCCCAGAGCAGAGCGAACAAGGCGGTGTTCACCACCAGCCCTCCCCAGATCGGGACGAACGGCAGCCACACACCGCCGCGCATGCCCGGAACGGTGAGCCCCACCTGGCCCCACCGATCGGCCGTGGCGTTCATGCCGGGAGGAAGGTACGTGCCGCACTTGAGACAGCGAAGGGGCCAGCCCGCGCTGGAGAACGCCCAACTGGCCGTGGGGGCGATGCCACCCGGCTGCTGCGCACGCGCGATGACGTGGCGTTTCCAATCGGTCCACCCCGGCACCCCATCGATGTGCTCGGGCAGGCCCATGAGGCCCGCTCGGGGACTGGGATTCGGCGGGACACCCGGCTCCGCGGGCACGATCGACAGGCTGATTACCTCAGAGGCCAGTCCGGGACGGATGTTCACCCGCCATGCGACCCCCGTGTCCGAGATCAGCACGCGAGTCCAAGGTGTGACAACACCGAGCGGGATGTTGAACCCAAGCCACGCCACGCCCACCGTCGTGCAGAAACCCAGGAACACCAACCTCGCAACTCGCCGAGGACCGGGCCGGACCATGTTGCCATCCTATTGGGCCGGAGGAGTCCGGGCTTCGGTCGAGGGCAGCTGGCGCGCACACACGGCTCAGGTGCGAGTATCCGAGCCTTCGCCGAGGACTCCTCAGGCTCGGCGTCAACGGACCAAGGCTATCGCAACCCCTCCCCCACCCTCGCGTGCAGGTCCTTGAGCTTCTCCGCCTGCGCGCGCGGCATCACCAGCGTCGCGTCGGGTGTGTGGATGACGATCAGGTCCTTGCACCCCAGGAGCGCGATCGTGTGGGGTGCGCCATCGGCCGGCGCCCGTCCCCCGTCATCGCTCACCACCAGGTTCCCCTCGCTCTCGACGAGCACGGGCGCGCCCCCCGCCGCACGGTTGCCGCGCTCGTCCCTGGCCAGCGTCTGCGCGAACGCCGGCCAGCTCCCCACATCCAGCCAGGAGAGGTCCATCAGCACGGTGCAGACGGCGCACCGGGAAACGGGCGGGCGCTCGCTGGGCTTGATGCGCGTGACCGGCTCCATCACCGCGTAGTCCACGCTGATGCGCGGCAGGGTCGGGTAGACCTCGCCCAGCACCTCGGCGCATCGCGCCGTGTCCCAGGCCTCGGCGATGCGCAGCAGGCCCGCGTGGGCCTCGGGCCGGTACCGCTCGATGCAGGCCAGGATCGTCGAGGCCCGCCAGACGAACATCCCGCTGTTCCAGCCGAACACCCCGCTCGCCACGTACGCCTGCGCCCGCGGCAGGTCGGGCTTCTCCACGAACCGGGCCACCCGGAACGCCAGACCCTCCGCGCCGGCCACCAGGCCGTTCCCGCCCGCGCCCCAGCCCACGGGCCCGCCGCGCTCGACGTACCCGTAGGCCGTGCTCGCGTGCGCGGGCTTGATCGAGAAGGTCACCAGGCGCGCGGGATCGGCCTCCACGAGGCGGAAACCCAGGTCCAGGAGCGACCGGAACCGGTCCGCCGGCTCGATCACGTGGTCGGCCGTGAGCACCGCGAAGACCGCGTCGGGGTCGCGCCGCTGGAGCACCGCGGCCGTCATCCCGATCGCGTTGAGCGTGTCGCGCCCCACCGGCTCGCCGAGGATCTGCTCGTCCGTCAGCGCGGGGATCTGCGCGCGGATCATCGCGCGATACCGCTCGGCGGTGCAGACCAGCCGATGGGCCGGCTCGATGAGCCCCTCGAGCCGCGCGTGGGCGAGCTCCAGCAGCGACACCCGCGGCGCGTCCGGCGCCGAGCCCGGCGCGAAGAGGCGCAGCAGCTGCTTGGGCCGGCCCGCCCGGCTCAGCGGCCACAGACGCGTCCCCGAGCCTCCTGCCATGATCATCGCGTACCGCATCGGCGCGCAGACTATAACGCGACCATCCCGCGAACGAGCCGTGCCCGGCCCCGGCCCTGGACCATCACGGGCCGGGCCGCCGCGGGCCTACCCTTTCGCCGCCCATGGCCGCGGATTCGCCCCCCGAGGACGCCCGCCCGCGCTGCCCGGTGCCCACCCTGTGGCGCCGGCTGGGGGCGGTCGCGTTCCTGTTCTTTCTCGTCAAGGGCCTGCTCTGGCTGGTCGTTCCGGGGCTGCTCGCGACCGGCCTGCTCGGCTGGTTCTAGATCGCGCGCCGCCCCGTGGCGAACGCCGCGGCCACGATCTCGTCGGCTGTCGCCAGCGTCGGGTCGGCGCTCACGGCCCGCTCCACGAGACGCTCGGCATCCGCGCGCGTCTCCCCGAGGGCCACCAGCGCATCGATGGCCGCCCCGATCTGCTCGGAGACCCGGGGAACGCGCGGCCGATCCGCCGAGGCGCCCGGCAGGTCGCCCGCCTCCAGGAACGGTCCGACACGGGCCTTGAGCTCGAAGATGATCTTGGCCGCCGTCTTCTTCCCCACCTCCGGCAGCTCCTGGAGCCACCCGGCGTCCGATCCGGCGATGGCCCGTGCGATCTCGCGCGGCTCCCGGGCCATGGCGCGGAGGGCCCGCCGGTTTCCCAGGCCATCGACCGAGGTCAGGAGGTCGAAGAACTGCCGCTCGCCGACAGAGGCGAAGCCGATCAGGCGCGGGATCATCGCGCCCCCCGGGCCCTGGGCCTCCAGGTACGCCAGCGTGTGCAGCGTGACCGCTTCCCCCACCCGCTCGCGCAGGCGCTCGGCCAGGTAGGCGGGCACCGCCACGGCGAGGGCCAGGCCCAGGCCATCCGCCTCGACGATGGCCTCCAGCCCCGTCACACCGTCGAGGCGGCCGGTGATGCGGGCGATCATGCTCCCCTCCAGCGGCAGAAGTTGCGCGGCGTCATGGACCTGTCCATTCTTATCGACTCCGGCCGTCCTTGCGCGCCAGCATCGGCCGATAGGCGAGGCGGGAGGTTCCACCATGCTCGCGCCCCGACGTACCCAGGTTCGGCCGACGCCCCAGCCCACCCACCCCCCGCTGAGCGTCGCCAGGCCCGCCGAACGCTCCGTGCTCATCGGCACGCCCGAGACGGTCGGGCTCGTCCGCGACCAGCTGGCCCTGCTCCCGGGGACGCCAGAGCCCGTGGGCTGCATCCTCATCGACCGCCTCCAGCCCCGTGCGGCCGGGGGCCTGCCCGTCTTCGGCGGCATCGACGACCTGGCCCGCGCCACCCGCGACGAAGGGCTGACCGTGGCGATCGTCAGCCTGCCATCGGCCCTGGCGGACGCCATCAACCGCGTCCGGGCGGAGCTGCGCCGCCTCGGCCTGATCGAACGGTTCCTGCCGCCTCTCTCCGAGCTCCTCGACCAGACTCCACCCTTCACCATCGGCCTGGGCAGCCCCTCGGTCGGCACGCCGGCGGGGGGCATCGCCGCGGCGCCGCGGATCGACGTCGCGGCCCTGATCGGACGCCGCGCCCACGAGCTGGACCGCCCCAGCGTCACGCGAATCCTGGCCGGCAAGCGCGTCCTCATCACCGGGGCGGGCGGCTCGATCGGCTCGGAGCTGGCGCGGATCGTCGCCTCGTTCGCCCCGGCCCAGCTCCACCTGGTCGAACGGTCCGAGAACGCCCTCTTCGAGATCGATCGGCGCCTGGCCCGCCTGGCCCCGGCGGTCCCGCGCCGGGCCATCCTGCACGATGTGACCGACGCCGACCAGACCCTGCGCCTGCTCGTGGATCTCCGTCCCCACGTCGTCTTCCACGCCGCCGCCCACAAGCACGTCCCCCTCATGGAGGACCACCCCGCCCTGGCCGTGACCAACAACCTGTTCGGCACCAAGTCGATCGCCGATGCCGCGCTGGCGGTGGGCTCGGAGCGCTTCGTGCTGGTGTCCAGCGACAAGGCCGTCAATCCGTCGAGCGTGATGGGGGCGACCAAGCGCCTGGCGGAGCTCTACATCCAGCGCCTGCACGAGACCACCGCCCGGATGACCGGCGGCTCGACCCGCTTCGGCATGGTCCGCTTCGGCAACGTGCTCGGGTCGGCCTGCTCGGTGCTCACGATCTGGTCGGCCCAGCTCGCCGAGGGTGGGCCCCTCACCGTCACCGACGCCCGGATGACCCGCTACTTCATGACCATCGAGGAGGCGGCGGCCCTCGTCATCCAGGCCGCGGCGCTGGAGTCGCCGGAGGAGGGTGCACCCGGGGCCCCGATCTACATCCTCGACATGGGAGAGCCCCTCTCCATCCTGGACCTGGCCCGGCGCTTCCTGCGCGCCCATGGCTTCGCGCCGCACCTCGCGGGCGACACCGCCACGGACCTCGGGGCGCTCCCGCCCGTGGAGATCCGCGTCACCGGCATCCGCCCCGGCGAGAAAGTCTGCGAGGAGCTCGCCTACTCGGCCGAGCAGCTCCGGCCGACGGCACACCCGGGCATTCGGGCCCTGGCCGGGAGCGAGAATCACACGGGCGCCATCAGCCCGGCGGCCCTCATCGCGGACCTGTCGTCCGTCCGGACCAGCACCGATCGGCAGACGGTTCTCGCGGCCATCCGACGCCACGTCCCGGAGATGGCGCCGGGTGGAGCGCCCTGACTTATCCGACTGCGATCTCTGGGGTTGCGCGCATCGGATCGTTCGACCCACGCGCGCAGCGCCGCGCCGTCGGGTTTCGCCAGGGCCCGCCAGGTCGGTCCTCTCCGAGGCCCCCTGGCCGACTGGCGCGTTTGTACCGGCGCAAGCTTCCGCCCGCTTGCGTCCGCGTGTTCAGGCCGGACGCCGGACACCCGATTCAGCCCGCAGTCCATGAGCAAGCGTCAACGCATCCTGCTGGAGACCACGGCGGCCCGGGACAACGCCGAGGCGATGCTCCGCAGCCTGCTGGACTCGAAGGCCCGGCAGGAGCGGGCCCTGGCCGAGCTCAAGCAGACGGACGCGTTCAAGGCCGCCACGGGACGCACGGCGATGGACAACGCCATCGCCTCGACGCAGCGCATCGTGGAGACGTACAACCGGGTCATCGCCCAGCTCAAGAAGGACCTGAGCGAGGAGGACCTGGCGATGCTCGAAGAGGCCGAGCAGGACGGCACGCCCTGAGCCGCCCGCTATCCTGCGGGCATGATCGAGACGACGACCTCCCTCCTGCGCGTGCGACGCCTGGTCCCGCGCGCGATCCTGCCCGCGTACAAGAGCGACCTCGCCGCCGGCATGGACCTGGCGGCCTGCCTGCCCGAGGCCCAGCCCGAACTGGTGCTGCTGCCCGGACGCATCGCCCTCGTGCCCACCGGCCTGGCCATCGCGATCGAGCCGGGGTATGAGGCGCAGATCCGCCCGCGTTCGGGCCTCGCCTCGCGCCACGGCCTGACCCTCCCCAACGCCCCGGGCACCATCGATGCCGACTACCGCGGCGAGGTCGTCGTTCCCATGATCAACCTCGGCGCCGAGCCCTTCACCATCACCCACGCGCTGCGGATCGCCCAGCTCGTGATCGCGCCGGTCGCCCGCGCGGCGATCCTCGAGGTCGAGACGCTGGACGACACCGCCCGCGGCGCCGGCGGCTTCGGATCGACCGGGGCGCACTGATGTGACACATCGCCCCGGGGCGCGCGGTCAAAGCGCGGGCGCCGGCGCGCCGCCGCCGGCACGCGGAAACACGGCCGCGGCGATCCGCAGCGCCTGCACGTGCTCCGCCACGTCATGCACCCTGAACACCGAGGCCCCCGCCGCCCAGTGGGCCACGCCGAACGCGATCGTCCCGGCGAGGCGCTCGCCCGGGTCCGAGTCGCGCCCCAGGCCGACGCGCCCCACGAAGCTCTTTCGGCTGGCGGCGCTCAGCAACGGGCGACCGAGGTCCAGGAGCTCGGCGGTGCGCCGGACGAGTGCGACGTTCTGCTCCACGGTCTTGCCGAATCCCAGCCCGGGATCGAGCAGGATCGCCTCCGGTGCGACGCCGGCGTCCACGGCGGCACGAAGCCGAACGCCGAGGAACTCGCGGACCTCGCGAACCACATCGCCGTAGGCCGGGGGCGTCGTGTAGCGATCCGAGTACGAATCCCGCTCGGGCACGGTGAGCCGGTGCATCAGGATGAGCCCGGCCGTCCGCTCCGCAGCAAGGGCGAGGATGTCGCCATCCTCCCGGCCCGCCGCAACGTCGTTGATGGCATCGGCCCCCGCGTCCATTGCGGCCCTGGCGACGCTCGCCCTGGTGGTATCCACACTGATCGGGATCGATCCGGCCGTGCCGCCGCGCCGGCGCAGGGCCTCGATCACAGGCAGAATTCGGCGGCACTGGTCCTCTGGTGAAACACGCTTCGCGCCCGGTTGGGTCGATTCACCCCCAACGTCAAGGCCGTCCGCTCCTTCATCTATCGCCGCGAGGGCGACGTCGAGCGCGTCCTCGTTCGCGCCGCCGAACTTCGCATAAAAACTGTCCGGCGAGGCGTTTATGATTGCCAGCACACGCGGGCGATCCGAAACCCACCCTGTGTCCCGGCGGATACGCCACTCGCCATGAGGGCGCCGCGACTCCATCATGAGCGCACCCCTGTTCGCCAGATGTTCGGGCGCAAAGAAGCGGGCCCGTGGCCAGAAGCACGCGGGCCCGCAGGGGGGGGCAATGAGTTGAAGGGCAGTGTACCAAGTTCCTGGGCGTTGTCCAGCCCCTACCTCGGATCGGGCTGGTTTTCCCCAACGTCGCCGCCCTGCATGGCCTTGGCGGTCTCCATGCCGGCCGTGATCACCCCCATCGGCACGTGGATGTGACCGAGCAGACCACCCGCGTTGGCCGAGGCGCCCAGGCCCACGGGGGGGACGTTCTCCGGCACCGGCAGGTCGCCCCCCGCCCCCATCATGGCCATGGCGCCGAAGACGGTCTCCATGATTCCCTTCGACCCGAGATAGGCCTCGATAAAGCGGTTGGCGGGGAGCACTTCCGCGATGGGACGCAGGTCCTCGCGCTGCCCGAGGTTGGCGCCGCCCCCGGCCGTCGCGAGCGCATCCTCCACCAGCTTGGAGTTCTTGCTGAACGTCGTGATCACGCCGCCGGGCGCCGGGATGATGTAGCCGGCCGGCCCGCCCGAGTCGCCGAAGAAGGCGCTCATCATGGCGGACATCTGCATCGCCGCGGGGTGGTTCTCGTCGATGTTCATCTTCATGGACCAGAGCGCCGCCGGCTGGTTCGCGATGGTCTTGTAGCCGTCCTCGAACGAGGTCTCGTAGGTGAGGCCCTCGACGTTCACGCCGTTCATCGCGCCCATGCTGCTCTTGAAGCTGGCGATGTAGCCCGCCGGGTCAGAGGTCTTGACGAACGCCATCGCGTTGATGAAGAGGCCGCCCACCACCGAGGGAGTGGTGCCCCAGAGCACCGCCTGCCCGTCGATCCGGTCCATCTGACCCAGGATCGCGTCCATCAGGCCCGGCTTGGCGGCCATCTCCCCGCCCACCCTGGCTCCGGCCTCCGCCGTCCGCTTCAACAGGGCCTTGATGCCCGGGGCCGAGGTGTCCAACGCCATGGCGGCCAGGAACGGCTGGTTCGGCAGCCCCGCCAGCAGACGCGAGGCGTTCCCGCCCCCCGCGAAATAGCCTCCCAGGACCGAGCCCTCCTTGAACTGCGCCGCCATGCGCCAGTCCAGCCCCGCCTGACCGAAGGCCCCGCCCAGGACCACCGCCTGCCCGTCACGCAGGAAGCCGTCCACCACCGCCTGGAGCATGCCCATCGTGGCGTCCACCTGCTCCGGCGGCGCCATCATCATCATCATGCCCGCCTGCTCCTTGAACTGGGCGAAGCCCTCCCGCACCATCGGAGCGACGTAGGCGATGTTGACGAAGACCGACACCGACGACTTCTCGATGGCCGCGCGACCCGAAGGTCCCAGCAGCTTCAGGTGCCCCGCGCTGTTGCCTCCCTCACCCTTGAACGACTCGAGCATCTCGCTCGTCATCGCCACCGCGGTCCACCCGCCGCCGAGGTTCTTGGCGTAGCCGGGCTCGCCCATGTCGAGGGGGTCCACCTCGGCGATCGGCTGGGCCGCATCCCCACCCCAGGCCTTCACGAGGGCGGCGTGGTCCTTGGTGGGCAGGAGCATCACCATCGGGGGCGGCTCGACGCCCGACAGGTCCAGGCCGTCGGGCCCGGGCAGGATGGCCAGGGCGAACGACCCCTGGCCGTCGATGCCCTCGGTGCCGAGGAACGCCTTGATCTCGGTGAATGGCCCCTCTTCCTCGGGGATGTTGAAGGTCTTGCTCGTCCAGTCGATCGCGGACACCAGGCCCGAGATGCTCGGGACCGTTACCACGATCGCCGCGTCGGCCGGCACGCGGTCGAGGACCGGCACGTCGGCCCCCCAGGCGACCGGAACCAGCATCATCGCGAGTCCGGCGGCCATCGGAGCCGAACGCATCCGTGTGACGACTGTCATGGGCATCCTTTCTGATCGGTCTTTGTACAGCTTATGGTCGGATGGGGCGCCACCACCCCCGGGTTGGGAGTATATGGGACTCTACCCCGGTGATTACATCGACCGGCTCGAGGCCGGGCTGGGGGAAAGCAAGGCGCCGCCCGGGAGGTATCGGGCGGCGCCTGGCATGAGGAAGGAATCGGGCGGCCGCGACGTGCGGCGGACGGTCAGGCGCCGGTCCGCACATCCTGGCGGGGACCGGGCGCCTTTCCGCCGCCGGCGCTAGGCCGGGGCCGCCCGGATGATGTCGTGGCGCAGCTGGTCCACCAGGGCTCGGGCCGTCAAGCCGGCGAGGTCCGGGCCCGCGTCGGGGCCGAGCGGCCGGGCGTCGGCCAGGCGCGCCTCCAGGCGCCGGAAGGCCGTCAGCACGGTGGAGTGGTTGGGGCGGGAGAGCGCCCGGGCGATCTCGGGGAAGCTGTGGGTCGTGAGGGTGCGGGCGAGGAACGCCACGAGCGACCGGGCGAGGACCACCCGCTTGTGTCGCCCGCGACCGATGAGCTCCGCGTGCTCGACGGCCAGCGCCCGGCAGACTTCCTCCACGATGGCCTCCAGCCGGATGGGGCGTCGGGCGCGCCGGTGCGAGGCGAGCCCATCGACGCCGGGCTCTCCGGCGGCTCCGATCCCCAGGGCCCGGCGCACGAGGGCGGCCCCGATGGCGCCGCGCGCGGCGAGTTCCGGGATCAGCCGCGCCACGGCCTCGACGCGCGTCATCGCACCCTCGATGTCGCGCACGGACCCGTCGGGTCCCGCGCCCGCCTCGGCCGCCAGCAGGGCGATGGCGCCGGGCTCGAGGCGCAGCCCGCGGCGCT
>CAYWOF010000112.1:0-9239 GCA_964459825.1 uncultured Phycisphaeraceae bacterium
CGCGCGAGAGGCGGCGGCGAGAGAGGCCCGGCTGGCCGCCGTGCGCAAGCTCTTCGGCGCCCGTTCCACGCGCCGGGGCGTCCTGTTCGTGCAGCCCATGAGCGTGGGGTCCGCCGTGTCCATCGCGGGAGACTTCAACTCGTGGTCTCCGACCGCCCACGCGCTCTCCCGGAACGAGGGACTCGGCGTGTACGAGGCGTGCGTGCCCATGCCCCCGGGCCGGCACCAGTACCGCCTGGTGATCGACGGCCGGTGGACGGCGGATCCATTCAACAACGACTCGGAGCCCAACCCCTTCGGCGAGCTCAACAGCGTCGTGGAGGTTCTCTAGGAACGGGCGTCGGCGCCCCAGCGTTCCCGGGCGCTGCGGTGAGGGGATCAGGCATGGACCGATCGAATCCATCGGGCGCGATCCGAGGATCGGACCCCGAAGCATGGTCCGGGCGCCCGTTCGGTGAGAACGGTGTTCACGCCAGCCCCACGCCCGACGGGACGGGCGGGGACTACGACGCGCTCGCCGATCTGTTCCTGGGGGATGAGGCCCGGCCCGCCCCCTCCGCCGCTCCCGTTCCGAACCCAACCCCCGTGCGACCCACGCTTGAGGGGCTCATCCTGGGCCACCTGCCCGTGCTTGCCGCGGCCTGGGTCATGCAGTACGCCCGGCACGAGGCCGACAACACGGGGGCGCCCGTGGGTGTCATCAAGCTGCGGGCCGGCCAGGCGTCGGTGGAGCTGGTGGGCTACCACGGGGAGGAGCCGCCGGCCCTGGGCGACCTGGGGTCGGGGCTGTCGTGGGGCCTGGCCCGGGCAGCCCGGTGGTTGATCCGGGTGGACGAGCTGAGCGAGGCGCGTCTGGCCGAGCTGGGGGTCTTCGGGACGTTGACGCTGCTGACGGGCGCGGATGAGGCCGCGGTTGTCGCCTCGTACCGCACGCTCAAGGCGCTGCTCCGCCGGGGGGAGGAGGACCTGCCGCCGGTCCGGCTCGCGATCATGGGATCCACGCCCGAGCGTGCGTCGGACGCCGGGGCGAAACTGGCCCGCACCACCGAGTTGCACCTGGGCCGGCGAATCGAAGCGACGGCATGCATCGCCCGCATCGGGCCGGGCGCGACGACGAGCGTGTATCGGGGTGCGCTCGAAGGGACGGTCGAGGAGGCTCTGGCGCTCATCCGGCGCCTGGCCGATGGAATCGGCGCCTCCGCGGCGGCGGAGCCCCGCCCCCTCGTCTCGCCTCCGACCTCCGTGCTGCGCCTGGCCGCGCCGAGCTCGGACGGCGAGGAGCCGGATCCACCGGCGGCGATCTCGGTGCCGGTGGGGGAGCGCATCCGCCGCGGGAGCGAACCGGTGTCGGGCGCGCGACCGAGCCCCGAGCGAGCCGCACCGGAAGCCGGTCGCCCCCTGGCGCGCCATATCGCCGGGCTCTCGCCGCTCACGGTCACCTGTCCGTACTGGCCGCAGATCGAGCTGGCCGTCGGTCCCGAGGGAGGCCTGCACCTGCTCCTGGCCTGCGCCGGCGACGATGGTGCGGCCGAGCGCGCGGGTGTGGGGCAGCTCGCCTCGGCCGCGTCGTGGGCCAGGGCCCACGCCGGAATCCTGCGTCTCGCCCACGCCGCGCTCGCCAACGGGCACGCCGGTTCGGGGCTGGACGCCGGAAGGGAGCCCGTGCTCCACCTCCTGACTCCGCACCCGGCCCGGGCACGCCATCTGCTCGATTCGGGCGTGCGCGTGCACTTCCTGGCCGAGGTCCGGGTCGGCGATCAGCGCGGATGGGTGTGCGCGGAACTGAACTGAGCGGACCGTTCCCGACCAAGGCCCCGGCGCCGGACCCCCGACCCTACGCGATCTCCTTCCGCTTGACGCGGAGGTCGCTCAGGCGCGCCGGGCGGTGCACCGAGGCCTCGTCGATCACGTACTCGGCGCCCTCCGTGCGATGGTCGGGCAGCTCGTAGAGGAGGTTCACCATGACCTCCTCCATGACCGCGCGCAGGGCGCGCGCCCCCGTGTCGCGCTTCAGGGCCTTCTCGGCCATGGCGCGCAGGGCCGCGTCGGTGAAGGTCAGCTTCGCGTGCTCGAGCGTGAAGAGGTGCTGGTACTGCTTGACGAGCGCGTTGCGCGGCTCGGTGAGGATGGAGATCATCGCCTCGACGGTCAGCGGCATCAGGGGCGCGATGACCGGCAGCCGCCCCACGAACTCGGGGATCATGCCGAACTCGATGAGGTCCTCCGGGGCCACCTGGGCCAGCAGCTCGCCCCGCCGGGTCTCTTCCGAGCGACGGTCGGCGTCCGCCGTGAAGCCGATGCGTGACTTGCCGACCCGTCGCCGGATGATGTCGTCGAGCCCCACGAACGTGCCGGCGCAGATGAACAGGATGTGCGACGTGTCCACCTGGATGTACTGCTGCTCGGGGTGCTTGCGCCCGCCCTGCGGGGGCACGTTCGCCACCGTGCCCTCGAGCATCTTCAGGAGCGACTGCTGAACCCCCTCGCCGGAGACGTCCCGCGTGATGGAGACGTTGTTCGACGTCTTCCCGATCTTGTCGATCTCGTCGATGTAGATGATCCCGCGCTGGGTCGCCTCGAGGTCGTAGTCGGCCGCCTGCAGCAGCTTCAGGAGCAGGTTCTCGACGTCCTCCCCCACGTACCCCGCCTCGGTCAGCGTCGTCGCGTCCCCGATGGCGAAGGGCACCTTGAGCATCCGCGCCAGCGTCCGCGCCAGCAGCGTCTTGCCCGAGCCCGTGGGGCCGATCATGAGGATGTTCGACTTGTCGAGCTCGACCGTGTTGTTCTCGCTCTCGGCGTGGAGCAGCCGCTTGTAGTGCGAGTGCACCGCGACCGCCAGGGCCCGCTTGGCCTGGGCCTGCCCGATCACGTAGGTGTCGAGGAACTCCGTGATCTGGCGCGGGCTGGGAATCTCGGTCAGCGCCGTGCTGAAGGTGCCGACGCGCTTGCGCTCCTGCCGGAAGATGTTCTGGCACAGGTCAACGCAGTGCGAGCAGACGTACACCTCGTTGGGGCCCTCCACCATCGGCCCCACCTCGCGGCTGGTCTTGCCGCAGAACGAGCACGTCGTGATGCGACGGCCCCGGAACCCACCGGACCCCGTGTCCCCTTCGCGTCCGGTTGGCGTCGGGCCTTCGGGTCCGTCTTGCCGGGTCTTGGCCATTCATCCCTCGCTGGGTCCGAGAACAACAGGGTGCCCGAGGTCGTCCGCGTGAGTGTATCGGCGCGGTGGGTCGGCGTCTGCACATCGGACGGGGTCCCGGGGTCGACCGGCCTTCCAAAGTCCGGGTCGATGCCCGGTCCTTCAGGCCGGGGGGGGCCTTGGCGTCGGCGCCGGCGGCGGAAGCGGCGCGCCCGTGAGGTCCCTCCCTGGGGGAGCGACGCGGAGCGAGGCGTCGCCCGCGGGTCCCGCCCGGGGTGGCCGCCGTCCGGTCAGGCGGGCGACCGCCGCGGCCTTGGCCGCGTCGAACTCCTCGGGCGTGATCTGGCCGGTGTCGCGCATGCGGCGCAGGTCCTCGATGAGCGCGGCTCCGTCGGTCCGGCCGCGGGGGGTGAGCACGCGCCGGCGGAACCAGACCAGACCTGCGCCCAGGACGATGAGCAGCGCGATCAGCACGCCGAGCGTCACGAGCGTGGGCCCGATGGCCCCGGAGGGCGCGCGCCCCGGGGCGATCCGCGGCGCCAGCGCGAGGATCGGCATCATGGGCTGCCCGAGGAGATCGCCTGGTGTATGGGCACGATGACGTCGGGGACGGCCCGTTCGGCCACGAGCCGTTCTCCGATTCGGGCCATCGCGTCCAGGTCGCCGGGGAGGGCCTTGACGTCCGTCATGGGCCCGTACTTTCGCAGGGTCACGAAGATGCTGATGGGCTCGGGCGGCTGGTCGGGGCCCTGGGCGCGGGAGTCCGGACGCGTCTTGACCTCGAAGTTCACCTCGACGCCCTGGGCGCGCGGGTCGCTCGACTCCGTGATCGTCGCCCCGATGAGCGGCTGACAATCCACGGGCTCGGCCCCCGGGAAGTCGAGCAGGTGCGCCAGGGGGGTGCCCGCGATCAGGGCATCGAACACGATGGCATCGTGATTGCGCCCCGCGGGCAGATCGAACCCGAAGAGCAGTTCCAGGTAGTCCACGTCCAGGGGCGAGATGCCGAGGAAGAACGGGGCGACCTCCAGCACGTGCCGGTGGAGTGCGTAGGCATCCGGGACGTGTTCGGGGTTGACCAGGCCCGAGCGCACGCTGCTGTTCCGGATGGCGATCCACCGCTGCTGGGGCTCGGCCGGGTCCGACTCCAGCGCCAGTTCCTCGCGCACGCGCCGGAAATGCACCATCGAGGGGAACTGGCGCCGGATGCGGTCGCACAGGTCCAGGATCGTCTGACGCTCGCGCGGCAGGTCCAGCTTGAGGCTGAGCTTCTGGTTGATATAGAAGTCTGAGCAGAGCGCACGGAAGCTCTCGGACATGCGGGCGGCCTCCTCGGGCGCGCGGAGCGGCGGACGGTCCCGGCCCGTTAGTCTAGGATGACGATCCGCCGGCGGGTCACCCCGACCGGATCCGTCGATACGGGCGGTCCCGCCGGGCGGCTTGGAAAGGACCCCCGATGCGCAAGCGTGATTTTCTCGTGTGCGTCGCCGCCGGTTGCGCGGCGATCTCCCTCGCGTTCGCCGCGGGCTGCAAGACGTGCAGCTGTGAGGGCGAGGAGGAGAGTGAGGAGCACGCGGCCCTGACGACGATCAACACGATCTGTCCGATCGGCGGCGACGAGTTCGAGGCGACCGGCCACGAGGCGAGCCTCGTCCGGACGTACAAGGGCAAGAACATCGGCTTCTGCTGCTCCAACTGCGTGAACAAGTTCGACAAGATGGCCGACGCGGAGAAGGACGGGATCCTCTCCCTCGCCGTGGCCAACCAGGTGAAGTAAGGCCGCGCGTCGAATCGGGCAGGGCGTGGGGGGGTGTTCAACCCGGCGGTCGGCCGGGCGCCGGCGTCGTGCGCCGCATCGGCTGGGGACGCCAGTACGTGAGGCTGCGCCAGAGCCACTCGGCCGGGCCGAAGTGGTAGCGGCGCAGCCAGAGCGGGCTCGCGATGAGCTGCAGCGCCCACACGGCCCCCACGACCCCCAGCTGGGCCGCGTAGTCGAGCCGGCCGACCAGACCCAGCCCCCACCCGAGGAACAGTACGGAACCGATCACGCTCTGCGCGAGGTAGTTCGTGAACGCCATGCGACCCACCGCCGCCAGAGCGCGGGTCACGACCCGCAACCAGCGCCGCTTGACCAGCAGAGCCAGGAGCGCGGCGTACCCGATGGAGGCCGGCACCGACCCCGCGTAGTTCCATTGGTCCGCGAGGGTGCGCCCGGGCATCGCGTAGCCGACAGCCTCCAGCTCCGCCACGCCCTTCGAGGCCATCGCCAGCCCGACGGAGGCCCCGACGGCTCCGAGCACGGCGTAGAACGCGACCGACCGGCGTCCGTCCAGCACGCCCAGCTTCAGGAGCGCCATGCCCAGGAGCATCATCCCCCCGCACCGCCAGAGGAAGAACATCAGGAAGACGAACGTCTGGGACGAGAGGACGGACGGCGCCCGGTGGGCGACGATCTCGAGGTAGGAACCGCGCATCGCCTCGGCCTGGGCCAGCGCCTGCTCGCGCGTGGGCATCCACATCTCGGCCTGCTCGGCCCGGGCCGCCTCGGGCATGGCCTCCCATCCCGTTCCGAAGCCGAGCCACATCAGGTTGCCGACGAGCAGCATGCCCGTTCCGCCGACCAGCAGCGCCCACGCCGGCAGGCGGCGCACCCACCAGAGGAAGAGGAGCCCGCACGTCGCGTACGGCACCAGGATGTCGCCATCCCAGATCAGGTAGGCGTGCCCCAGCCCGAGCGTGAGCAGCCAGAACATGCGCCGGAACCACAGCCCCCGCGGGGGGCGCCCGGCGCGGGCGGGCTTGGACGCGTAGAGCAGCACCCCCGCCCCGAAGAGCATGGAGAACAGCCCCATCATCTTCATGTCGAAGACGACGCTCGTCAGGATGTAGGCCGCGCGGCTCGCGCCGGTGTGGTCGAACAGGGCGTGGGGGTACATGTAGGCGCTGAAGGGCGCGGCCATGGCACGGATGTTCATCGCCAGGATGCCCAGCACGGCGAGACCGCGCAGCACATCGAGGGTCTCGACGCGCTCGGCCTCGGCGACCGGGGCGGTGAGGGGCGTCAGCGCCGCGGGCCCGGGCTCAGCAGCCATGCGAGGATCTCCGGAGTGTCGGCGAGCGTCGGGACCGCGTGGTGGGCCCCCGCCGAGGCCAGGTCGGACAGCGAGTAGCGACCGGTCGCCACCGCGAGGGCGCGGCAGCCGTGCGCCCGGGCGCATCGCACATCGTGGACCGTGTCCCCGATGATGGTCACGCGCGAGGGCTCGGCATCCCTCCCGAAGCGTTCCCGGTACCGCGCCATCGCGACGGGCGGGAGGTGGTCGCGGGCCGGCGGCTCGTGCGGCGATTCGTCCCCCCACACCCGGATGCCGAAGCGCTCCGGGTCGATCCCGCAGGCGCGCAGCTTCATGGAACCGGTGTCCGCGAAGTTGCCCGTGAGGAGGCCCAGGGTGAGTCCCGGGATGTCCCCCAGCGCGTCCAGCAGCGTTCCCACCCCCGGGAGCATCCGGCGATCGCCCGGCGCGGCGAGGCAACGGACCAGGTGGCGTCGGTAGGCGCCCCGCATCGCCTCCAGGGAGTCGCGGGTGGGCTCGCGTCCATTGCGCACCAGCAGGTCCGCAAGGATGAGCGGGTCGAGCCGTCCGGAGAACTCCACTCCGTCCGACGTGAACGCCTCGCCGTGGAGCTCACGCCCCGCGTCGGCCATGGCTCGGACGCCCACGCCGCCCGTGGTGATGAGCGTCGCGTCGATGTCGAAGAGGATGAGCATGGCTCAGCGCCGGATGGCGAACCCGGCCTCGCCCTCGACCAGCGCGATGGTCTCGGTCCCGGTCCTTTGAATGAACGACTCCATCCGCCGGTGCACGTCGAGCAGGAACCCATCGACCACGTGGGCCAACCCCTGGGCCTCGAGCACCACCGATCCGTCCGGTTCGTTGCGGACCCAGCCGGTCACCGCGTGTCGGGAGGCGGTCGACCGTGCGGTGGCCCGGAAGCCGACGCCCTGGACCCGTCCGAAGTACACCACCCGGCGACGCTGCATGGGGGGGAACGATACCCGGCCGGATGGTCCCCCGCCGATTCCCGGGTGGACCCAGAACCCCGCGGGATCGCCTGATAACCGGTCCGCCTGGGGGACTTGGGCCGGGATTCGGGCGTGCGCCATTGATTCGGAGGAAGCCGAGGCTAGGCTTAGGGCAGTTCGGAGGGATCGCTCGCCCAACGGATCCGGGGCTCCGCCGCAACGGTCACGCACCGCAGGCACATAAGCCCATCGCGATCAGATTTTTCTTCGAGCGATCGAGCCGAGGCCTCGAGATTCCCGGCGCTGGGCGCGGGGAGTGGGTGTTTGCGTCGTGGCTGTTCGTCGCTCGATGTGCCAGTCAGCATTCAGCATGGGGACGGTGTCGGTGGGCTCGCACGCACGAGGGTTGTGCGCGCGGTCGGTCGGGGCGCGGGGTTGATCGCGCGGCGATGGTTGCGCCGCGCGGGGTCGTGAACCGGGTGACGGTGGATGGTGTGGAGTAGGCGGCGCTTGCCAGGCTTCACGCTCCAGCGAGGGGAGGAGAAGGACCGCGTCCGCGACGCGACGGACATCGTGCGCCTGATCGGCGAGCACGTGGCCCTGAAGGCCAGGGGGCGCGAGTACGTGGGGCTCTGCCCCTTCCATGACGACCACCGTCCTTCCATGAACGTGGTGCCGCACAAGCAGATCTTCCACTGCTTCGTCTGCAACGCGGGCGGGGACGCGTTCAGCTTCGTGCAGCGGTTCCACCGGATGGAGTTCCGCGAGGCGATCGAGTACCTCGCCGAGCGTGCCGGGATCGACCTCGCGCCCAGCCGGGCGGCGCCGGGTGGCGGGGGGGCGTCGGGGGCCTCGATCGGGCGTCAGGACCTGGTCCGGGCCAACGCCGAGGCCGGCGCGTTCTTCCAGGGCATCCTCGCCCACTCGGAGCACGGGCGGGCGGCCCGCGAGGCGATGGCCCGCCGGGCCATCGCCCCGGAGATGGTCGCCGCCTTCCGGCTCGGCGCGGCGCCGGACCGATGGGACGGGCTCCTCCTCACGGCCCAGAAGCGCGGCCTGCCCGGCGCGGTGCTCGCGGAGGCCGGGCTGCTGCGCCGGCGCGACGATGGCGGGCTGCGCGACTACTTCCGCAATCGCCTCATCTTCCCGATCCAGGACCAGATCGGACGCGTCATCGCCTTTGGCGGCCGGCGCCTCGACGAGCGGGATGAGCCCAAGTACCTCAACTCTCCCGAGTCCCGCGTCTTCTCCAAGTCCGGCACGCTCTACGCCCTCCACCAGGCGGCTCGCGCGATCCAGCTGCGGGGGATCGCGATCGTCGTCGAGGGCTACACCGACGCCATCGCGTGCCACCAGGCCGGCGTCACGCACGCGGTCGCGACGCTCGGCACGGCCCTGACGCGCGAGCACGCCGCGGCGCTGCGCCGGCTGTGCGACACCGTGGTGCTCCTCTTCGACGGCGACGAGGCGGGCCAGCGCGCCGCGGATCGCGCCGTCGAGGTGTTCTTCGCCGAGCCGATCGACGTGCGGATCGCCACGCTCGCGGGAGCGACCGACGCCAAGGACCCCGACGAGCTGCTCAAGCGCCCGGACGGGGCGGCGGTCCTCGAGCGCGTGATCGCCGGGGCCCCGGGCCTGCTGGCGTACCGCTACGCGCGACTGCGCGAGCGGCTGGAAGGAGCGGGCCTGTCCGCGCTCGAGCGTGGGGTGCGTGAGGAGCTCGACCGCCTCGTCCAGATGGGCCTGGGTCGCGTCGACCCCCTGCGCCGGGCGCTCATCCTGCGTGAGCTGAGGCGCATCACCGGCCTCGACGAGCGGACGATCATCGGCGCCATCCCGGCGGGGCGGTCCTCGCGTCCGGGCCCGGCTCCCGCGCCGGCGCCGGAAGCCCGCGCCACGCCCGAGCGCTCGCGTGCGGAGGAGCTGCTCGGCTGCCTGCTCTGCACCCCCGAGCTGAGCGCCTCGCTCGGACCGGCCCGCGACGCCGTGCTCGACCCCGAACGCTTCGCGCCGGGGCCCATCCGGCGCGTCGCCCGGGCGACCCGAGACCTGATCGACCTGGGAGAGCCCTGC
>CAYWOF010000113.1:0-9149 GCA_964459825.1 uncultured Phycisphaeraceae bacterium
CTGCCCGCCTTCGCGCACGCCGGGCCCGCGTGCGCGCTCGCCGCGATCGTGAGCGGGTCGGAGCGCAAGCGCCGGGCGTTGGGCCGACGCTACGGTGTCGCCCACACGCTCGGCTATGAGGACTTCGACGACGCCTGCCCGCGCGGGGATCTTCGACGCCGTCTACATCACCCTGCCCAACAGCCGGCACCGGGAGTACACCGAGCGCGCCGCCCTCGCGGGCGTGCACGTGCTGTGCGAGAAGCCGATGGCGGTCACGTCCCGCGACTGCGCCGCGATGATCCGGGCGGCGGAGGCCGGGGGCGTGCGCCTCATGATCGCCTACCGGCTGCACTTCGAGCCGGCCAACATGCGCGCCGTGGAGCTCGTGCGCCGCGGCGCCCTGGGACGGACCCGGCAGTTCCACTCCGCGTTCTCGATGCAGGTGCGTCCCGGGAACATCCGGCTGCGCGACGACCTCGGCGGAGGGCCGCTGGCCGACCTCGGGATCTACTGCATCAACGCGGCCCGGTACCTGTTCGGCGCCAATCCGACGGAGGCGACCTCGCGGGTTGCCGAACCTCTCGCGCGTCCGCTATGCGGTGCTGGAAACGGACGGCCGGATCAGCATCATCGTGGACCCACCCGCGCCCGTGCACCCGCCCGCGCCGCCCCGGCCCGGTTGAGACGGGCTGTCACGACCCGCGCCGGGTCCGCCGCGCGCGTCCCTCGCGCGACCGCTGCTTGTTCACGGTCGCCGCGGCGATCTGCTTGGCGCGCTTCGACGATCGACCGCGCTTGAACTCGCCGGACTTGATGTGTTCGTACTGCCGCTCGTCCTTGCTCGACCATGCCCTGGGCATCGCGCCGCTCCTGTTCGGTCCCGTCGGTCCGATGGGGGGATCCTCCGGCACCGCTCAGGCCGTGCGCGCCGAGGGGCGCGCCTTGCCGGTCCGCGCCGCCGGCAGCGACAGCACGCCCGTCGCGAGCAGCACGGTCGCCAGCAACGCGTGCAACCAGTTGTCGGCCGCATTGAGGTGCAACAGCGACACCACCGGCGCCGCCCCCAGGAATCCGAGCACGGCCACCAACCCGTAGACCGCGCCGAAACCCAGGCAGAACGCGCGGGCCGCAACGCCCGACGCGAATCCGCACGCGAGCGCCGCGATCCCCGACAGCAGGTGCACCACGTTGTGCGCCGTGTTGACGTGGAACACGAGCACGCGGTCGCCCGCGATGAAACCCCAGACGGCCACGGCCAGGAACGTGACTCCCAGCACCTTGCACACCGGGCGAGGATCAATGACGGTCATGGTGGCCACCCCCTTGCCGCACGGCGAACATCCGACTCCGGGGCGTCGGCGCGACCCCTCCATCAGCATCCGCGCCGAGGCGCGGCCGGGCATGAACGGGCCGTTAATCGGCGCTCATCTCCGCGGGGCGCTCAACTCCGCGGGATCGATGGCACGCACCGGTGGGGCGCGGTGCGGCTCGTATCGGCCGTTGTGTTCGGTGCGAGCCTCCGCCGCCGGACAGGCCGGAAACCCCCGGGGCCGAGCCCCTGCGTAGAACGAGGCAAGTGGGCGATACTGGACTCGAACCAGTGACCTCATGCGTGTCATGCATGCGCGCTAGCCAGCTGCGCCAATCGCCCATTCCGGGCGCCGGCGAGGCCGCCGGTGCCGGGTCCAGAGTATACCGGCGCGCGAGGCGGCCATCCGCTCGCCCGGGCCCGCTGCCCGCTGGCGGCCGCTCGGGCTGGGATCCAGTCGTGAGCACGTACCGGGTCCCGTTCGAGGAGCCCGGTTGGAACCGCTCACCCTCCCAAGCGAGACGCCCCGGGGAGAGGCCCCGGGGCGATTCGATCGGGCCGCGATGCTCGATCCGCGCCGTCAGCCGCCGCCGGCGGCGGCCAGGATCACGATCTCCACGCGCCGGCTCTGCTCCTTGTTCTGCTTGGGCCGGGCCGATCCGAAGGCCGCCGAGTACACGCGGCTGTTCCCCACCCCCTTGCCGACCAGGTACTCCTCGACCGCGAGGGCGCGCTCGGAGCTGAGGCGCTCGTTGGTCTTCCACTGGCTCTTCTTGATCGGGTCGCTGTCGGTGTACCCCTCGACACGGACCATGTTGCCCGAGTAGCTGGAGTTGAGCACCTGGGCCACGCGGTCGAGCGTCTTCCGGGCCGACGACTTGAGCGTGGTCTGTCCCGAGTCGAAGAGCACATCGCCCGCGATGTCCACCACGACCTCCCCGCCCGCGCCGCGCCGGACGCGCACGCCGTTGATGTCCTCGAAGCCGGTGCCCCCCGCGCCATCGCCCCGCCCGGCCAGGTCGCGGTTCTCCTGCTCCAGCGACGCGTTGCGCGTGTTGGCCTCCTGGAGGGCGCTCTCCAGCTCGCCGTTGCGCTCGCGCAGCTCGTTGTTCTCGGCCAGCACCGCGTCGTAATCCGCCTTGCCCCCGGCGCACCCGCCCAGGACCGTCGCGCCCATCGCCAGTGCCGCGAGGGCCGCCAGCGCCCGTCGAATCGTGGAATCCTGCCGCACCCGTCGCCGATTCATCCGTGGACCCTCCGTGATCGATCGTGCTCTACGCCGGCGCGTCCCTCGCGCCGCCTCGTTAGGGCCGATAGGGTATCGACTCTCCGCGCTCCGTGCGTGCAAAGGTCCTCGGGCCCTCCCGGACCCGCCGCTACGGGATGTTGATCGGCCGCCCCAGCAGGACGCCCAGCCCGCCCTCGATGCCGGGCTTGAAGAGCAGGACCAGCAGCGTCGCGATGGCCAGGTAGGGCCCGTAGGGCATCGCCCGCGCGATCGAGCCGGAGGCCACGCGCCCCAGGATGGCGAAGTAGAGGCCCACGAACGCCGCGAGAAAGAACGCCAGCGTCGCGTCGATCCAGCCCAAGCAGGCCCCCACCGCGGCCATCAGGTGGACATCCCCCAGGCCCATGGCCTCCTTGCCGAAGGCGATCGACCCGAGGATCCGCACCGCCCAGACGACGCCCCCGCCCACGAGAAACCCCAGAAGGACCCCGCCGAGGACGCGCGCGACCAGGGGGATCGCCGTCCCGGCCGCGCCGACCCACTGTCCGGCGTACCAACCCGCCAGGCCCAGCCCGATGCACGGGGCCAGGAAGGCGAGTTCCCGGATCATCTCGCGGCGGGCGTGCGGGTAGGCGATCCAGGTTTCGGCGGGGCTCGGAACGCCCCCCGGGTCCGGTGATTCCGAAGGCCGGTCCGCCGTGTCGCCGGAACTCGCCACCGGAGCTCCCCGCCCTCGCCGGGATGACCCGCCGCGCGCGACCAGTCCGCCGACGACCGGGCCCACCAGCAGCCCGACGCCGGCTCCAAACCCGGGCGGGACCCCCGAGAGCCAGGCGACGGCCCCTCCGGCGATCATCGCGGCCAGTGTCGCGGCCGCGTAGGCCCCGATCGCCCCCCATGGCCAGGGGTGGGCCGGGCTCGGCGCGGGCCCGGGGGCACCCGCGGGAGGAGGCGCCGCCGCCACGGCAGGGTCCGCAACGGTGCCCGGGCCCAGGGGCTCCGGCGGGCTGCTCGCCGTGGGCGTCGCCGGCGGATTCGGATCATCGGCTCGCGGGGGCGCAACCGGCGGCTTGGCGCGGTCCTTCTCCCACTCCTCGTAGTCGGCGAAGCTTCGACCGATCAGGCGCGTGGCGATGAGCAGGTTGCCCACCAGCAACCCGAGTACCGCCCCGACACAGGCCAGGATGCCCGGCCAGCCGGTGGGAGTGGGAATGCTCCAGACCTCGCCCGGCGCGTGCCGGGTGAACCCGGCGGCGGTGCGCCCGACCCACCACGCGTGCCCCGTGTGGACCACCACGGCGAGCACCGTCGGGGCGATCGTCAGCTCGAGCGGGATGGTGAATGTCTTGGCATCGACGAGCGTCATGGCCACGAGCGCGCCGAGCAGCAGCAGGATCAGCGCGAAGGTGGGAACCGTCTGCTCGACCGGGCCGGCCGCCCACTCCGGACGGACCTGGCCCCAGTCGATCCCGAGCCACATCGCGTGCGCCGGCACCATGTACCAGAGCACGTAGAAGACGCCGAAGAGCAGGCCGACGAAGGCCTCCACCAGCGGGTACTCGGGAGAGATCGGGGCCCGGCAGAACCGGCAGCGCCCGCGGAGCCGCAACCACCCGATCACCGGGATGTTCTCGCGCCACGTCAGGCGGGTGTTGCAGGAGGGACAGCGCGAGGGTGGCGTCACCACACCGAGGCCGCGCGGCAGACGGTACACCAGCACGTTCACCAGCGACCCGATGCAGCACCCGAAGGCCACCACGAAGGCCAGCCAGATCGCCTTGAGAATCAGCAGCTGCGCCGCGAAGGCAGGCATCAGGCGTCCGTCCCCGACGCGGGCCCCGCCGCCGTCTCACCGCCCGCCTCGGGGCCCTCCCGGCGCATCCGGGCCGTCAGGTCCTCGACCCGCTGCTCGGCCCGGGCCAGCACCTCGCGGCAGCGCCCGATCAGCCCGACGCCGCGCTCGTACTCCGCGATCGACTGCTCCAGCCCGACCTGGCCCGACTCGATCCTCTCGATAATGGCCTCGACCTGCGCCAGGGCCTCCTCGAACGAGGGACCGCCCTCGCCCGATCCGAGGCGACCGCTGTCCGGCGCGGGTTGTTCCCTGGACCTGGCCACGGTCTGTACGTTACCGACCGGCGATGAACAGGTCCATCTGCCCGGGCTCGCCGGGGCGCGTCTTCCGGGCCTGCCGGGGAGGGGCCTTGAGGGCAGGGCCCTGTGGCTCGGTGGGTGTTGGCGGGGCCACCGGATCGTGCCGGGTTTCGCGCCCGGCCGGCGCCCGGTCTCCTTCCACCACCGACTCGACCTCGCCCTCCGCCAGCCGGGTCCGGATTCGATCACCCGGGCCGACGTCCGCCGCGGCCCGGACCAGGCGCCCATCCTCGCGAAACGTCGCGGAATACCCCCGGCGCAGCACCGCGACCGGCCCGATGGCCTCGAGCTGGCGCCCGGCGCCGTGGAGCCGTGTCACCCCGCGCTCGATCGCCCAGGCGGCGGCGCGCCCCAGACGCCCGGCGATGGGCTCGACCTCGGCGAGGTCCAGCCTCCGGCGCATAGCGCCCGCGAGCCGAACCTCGATCGCCGCGAGCGCCGCGGCCCGTCGCGCGCGGGCGTGGACCGGGCCGTGGCGTTCGAGGCGGGCCGAGAGCCGTTCGACCCGCCCCGCCTCCTCCCCCCACCGCCCGGCCACGGCCAGCCGCAGGTGGTTGGCCAGGGCGCCGAGGCGCTCCCCCGCACGCGCCAGCGACCGGCGCGGGTCGGCCAGCGCGGGCTGGCGGAGCGCGGCCGTCAGGCGTTGTCGCCCATCCCGCACCTTCCGATCGACCACGAACCCGAGCCGCCCGGCCACCGCCGCGACTTGCTCCTCGAGGGCCAGGCAGTCCGGCGTCAGGCGCATGGCCGCCTGCGTGGGCGTGGCGGCCCTCTCGTCGGCCACCAGCTCGGCGATGGTCACGTCCGTCTCGTGCCCGATGGCGGCCACCACGGGAATCGGGCAGTTGAGGATGGCCTCGGCCACGGGCCGTTCGTTGAAGGTCCAGAGGTCCTCGATCGAGCCGCCGCCGCGCGTGACGAGGACGGCGTCGATCCCCAGCGCGGCGTGGCGTCGGCCGAGCCAGCCGAGCGCCGCCACGACCTCGGCCGCCGCTCCATCCCCCTGCACGCGGACATCGACCAGCGCGACATCGACGGCCGGGCAGCGTTTCCGCATGGTGGCGAGGACATCCTGGAGGGCCGCGCCCGTGCGGCTGGTGACGACCGCGATCCGCCTGGGGAACGCCGGGAGGGGGCGTTTGCGGGCCGGTTCGAACCACCCGAGGGCGCGCAGCTCCTGGCACAGGGCCTTGAAGGCCAGTTCGAGCGCGCCGGCCCCCACGGGCTCCAGGCGCGACACGATCAGCGTGGCCCGCCCCTGCTTGGCGTAGAACTCGACCTGCCCGGTGGCCACGACCTGCTGGCCGCTGGCCGGGGTGAACCCGGCGCGGCGCGCGGCGGCCATGAACATCACGCACTGCACGACCGCCTCGGCATCCTTGAGCGAGAAGTACCAGTGTGTCCGGTCGGTGAAGCCGCTGATCTCGCCGACGACACGGACGGGCGAGGGGACGCCCGTCTTGAGGGCCGAGTCGATGGCCGCGGCGAGCTGGGAGACCGTGATGGGCGCGCCATCGGCGGAGCGGGCGGGGGAAGAGGCCGGCGGGGACGACGCGGCCATCTTCGCGGGATCGAAGGGCAATCGCGCCGTCATCGTTGATGCCCTCGGCGAACAAGCTCGCGATCTCGGGCTTTCCAACCGCAGGTATCAGCGCCGGGGAAGTCAATGGCCTTGGCGTTGATACCCATGCGCTCGAGATGGTCCAGCAACGGTCTCTTCAGCACGCTGGGCACTTGGACTCGCCCGCGCGGAATCCTCCCCGCCTGTAGGGCGTCTATCAAGGCATCGTGCGGCTCGTCGAGTCGCCCGCTCGCAGTAAAGAACCCCTGCTGCACTTTCAAACGATGAAATGGCACTTCGTGATGCACCTTGGACACCCACGGCGTTGCTGCGAGGCTGAAAGCACGCCGATGGAGGGCTCTCTCCTGAGGCCAGTCGTCGCGCGAGGGCACCCGCCACACCTCCTGCCACAGGCGTTCTCCATCGGCTCGGAGCGCGTCCTCCAACGCAGATTGGCTATACCACCAGACGATGCCATCTTGCTTGGGCCATTGGGAGGCCGCGAAGTAGGCAGCGATCAAGGAGGACTGCGTCCAGTCGATGAGCCGGGTGGGTACACTGTAGTGACGCGCGATCGCGATCGCTGACCAGATGCTCGGTTGGTCCCAACGTAGACCGCCAACTGCTGGGTCCTCTCGGGCGGTATCCGCCGCGGAGATCCCGAGATACGCCCGTTCGTGCCAGTCCAGAAAACGCCACGCGCGCTGGCGGAACTGCTCCACGAGGCGACGCTCTTTGGCCAACCCGCGCCTGTCATGTCGTGCCCGGCATTCGTGTACCAACGTCGGGAGCAAGTGGGGATAGTCGCGCGCTAGACCCCGAAAGGCGTAGGTCACCCGCTGACCGTCAGCCCGTACCGGTGCACCCTCCGCCGCCTGCAGGATGTGCAACCGCTCGACGAGATCCGGCAGGTCCCTTGATACCGCTAGCCGTTCGCACCAAGATCGACTGCCCTGCATCCTCGGTCCCCAGGTGTGTCTTGCATTCAATGCTCTCGCATGGTACCGTCGGCACCTCGAAGAGGTAGCCCATGAAGACCTACCGTGTGGAGACGGTCGACACGGCGAGCCGAGAAGAGCGGGCCTTTGAGGTGCAGGCGCAATCGCAGGAAGCCGCTCGCATTCTCGCCGAACAAGGCACGGTACGAGTTGCGCGAATCGTACCTGTCAAGGCGGGGGCCACTTCAACGGGCGCAACCGGCTCGTTGATCGAGACTTGCCGAACAACCCTGCTCGTGGCGGCGATCGGCGGCATCGTCGTCGGCATCGTTTGGTTCATGACGTATGCCGGAATCGTCGTTGCCGTGCCGATGTGGATCCTGGCCTACTACCAGCTCCGCGAGCGAAGACTTCTCCTTGAGCAGCCCGTCTCTGACGAACGTAGTCGTGCGCTGTACAGACTTGGCGTTTGGACCCTGATCTCGGGCCTCTTTAACGCGGTGGGGTTGGTCTGCGGGATCCTGCTGTTGGTGAACCAGGGATCACTGATGCGCCGGCCGTGATGCCTCTGGCAGACATGCATCACTGCCGACCACCAAGACGAAGCCCCGGCTCGCGCCGGGGCCTGTGTGGGCCTCGTGGCTTCGATGGCGCGCCGCCTACTCCTCCTTCACCTTGAAGTCGGCATCGATCACATCATCCCCACCCTTCTTCGCCTCGCCGCCCTCACCCGGCGCGCCGCCCGGCGCGGCCCCCTTGGTCGCCTCGTAGACCGCCTTGCCCAGCTCCATGCTCGCCGTCTCGAGCTCCTTGAGGGCGGCCTCGATCGCGGCCTTGTCATCGCCCTTGATCTTGTCCTCGAGATTGGACAGGGCCGACTCGATCTTGCCGCGCACCTCGGGGCTGACCTTGCCGCCGTGCTCTTCCAGGGCCTTGCGGGTCTGGATGACGATCGCGTCGCCCCGGTTCTTGAGGTCCACGACCTCGCGCCGGGCCTTGTCCTCGGCCGAGTGGGCCTCGGCGTCGCGCTTCATCCGCTCGATCTCGTCCTTCTGCAGGCCGCCCGAGTTGGTGATGCGGATGTTCTGGCTCTTGCCCGTGCCCTTGTCGGTGGCCGTGACGGTGAGGATGCCGTTGGCGTCGAGGGCGAACTCGACCTCGATCTGCGGCAGGCCGCGCGGGGCCGGGGCGATGTCCTTGAGCTCGAAGTTGCCGAGCGTGCGGTTGTCCTTGGCGAACTCGCGCTCGCCCTGGAGGACGTGGATCATCACGCTGGTCTGGTTGTCGCTGGCGGTCGAGAAGACCTCCTTCTTGCTCGTCGGGATCGTGGTGTTGCGCTCGATGAGCCGGGTCATCACGCCGCCGAGGGTCTCGACGCCCAGCGAGAGGGGCGTGACGTCGAGCAGGAGCACGTCCTTGACCTCGCCCTTGAGGACGCCGCCCTGGATGGCCGCGCCGATGGCGACGACCTCGTCCGGGTTGACGCTCTTGTTGGGCTCCTTGCCGAAGATCTCTTTGGCGATCTGCTGGACCTTGGGGGTGCGGGTCGAGCCGCCGACGAGCACCACCTCGTCGATCTTGCCCGCGTCGATCTTCGCGTCCTTGATGGCGCGGAGGCACGGCTCGCGCAGGCGCTCGAACAGGTCGGCGCACAGGCTCTCGAACTTGGCGCGGGTGATGGAGACCTGCAGGTGCTTGGGCCCGGTCTGGTCGGCCGTGATGAACGGCAGGTTGACCGTCGTCTCCTGCATGGAGGAGAGCTCGCACTTGGCCTTCTCGGCCGCCTCCTTGAGGCGCTGCAGGGCCATCGGGTCCTTGCGGATGTCGATCCCCTCGCGCTTGCGGAACTCCTCGGCGATGTGGTCGATCAGGCGCTGGTCCCAGTCGTCGCCGCCGAGGTGCGTGTCGCCGTTGGTGCTGAGCACCTCGAAGACGCCGTCGCCGATGTCGAGGATGGAGACGTCGAAGGTGCCGCCG
>CAYWOF010000114.1:0-9101 GCA_964459825.1 uncultured Phycisphaeraceae bacterium
TCCCTCTCACCCTGTCCGAGGCCGCCGCCCGCGTCGTCCGCGTCGTGGTCGTTCTCGCCCTCGGCTGGCAGGCCGTCCTCTGGACCACGCTGCTGGTCGACGTCGCGCTGGACGTCCTCGCGCGACAGCGCCGACGCGCCGACGGCACCCCGGACGCCGCGCTCGCCACGTCCATGGGCGTCATCCGTTTCCTGGCCCGCCTCGTCCTGATCACCGTCGTCGCCCTCCTCGCCGCCGAGAACATGGGCATCGACATCACGGCCCTCATCGCCGGCGTGGGCATCGGCGGGATCGCCGTCGCCCTCGCGGCCCAGAGCGTCCTCTCCGATCTCTTCGGCTCGCTCTCCATCCTCTTCGACAAGCCCTTCGAGGTGGGCGACTTCATCGTCGTCGGCTCCGAGCAGGGAACGGTCGAGCAGATCGGCATCAAGACCACGCGGGTGCGCAGCCTCTCCGGCGAGCAGCTCGTGTTCACCAACACCGACCTCCTCTCCAGCCGCGTGCGCAACTTCAAGCGCATGCAGGAGCGCCGGGCCGTGTTCACGCTCAGCGTCACGTACCAGACTCCCGCCGACAAGCTCGAGCACATCCCCCGGATGATCCGCGAGGCCATCGCCGCCGACCCCAGGACGCGCTTCGACCGGGCCCACTTCAAGGCCATGGGCCCCTCCTCGCTCGACTTCGAGGCCGTCTACTACGTCCTCTCGCCCGAGTACGCGGTCTACATGGACATCCAGCAGGCCATCAACCTCGCCCTCATCCGGCGCTTCGCCGCCGAGGGCATCGAGTTCGCCTACCCCACGCAGACGCTCTATGTCGCCCGGGCCGCGCCCCCGGCCGGCGTCAACGCGGCTTCCGCGTGACGTGCCCGCCCCCCTAGAGCACCAGCGGCAACACCATCGCCAGCACCAGCAGCCCCACCACCACCAGGACCCACCAGGGCACCCTGCCCTGGCGCCGGGCTCCCGGGCCGACCGCCGATCCGCACGCGTAGCACATCGTCACGTCGTCGTAGAGCTCCGCCCCGCACTCGGGGCACGTCTGGGTCACGTCGCCGAACCGTTCCACATCCTCGGCCGATGGCAGCTCATCGTCGAGCGGCCGGCTCGAGCGCTCCTCCACGGGGCCCGTGCGAACAGCTCTGCGCCGTGCCAGACGCCTGTCTCCGGTTTGGTCCTCACCCGCCATGCCCGATCCTAGCGGGGCGGGCGCCGGTCCCCGCCGGCTTCTGGGACCGGCCCCACACTCTGCGCCGCGGGCGCGGGAGCGGACCATCTGGTCCGGTTGGTCCGGGCGTGACGGTCCGCTTCGGCGCGCCGCCCGCCCGCCCCTTGAGCCGCTCCCCGCGCCGGACGAAGAGACTCCGACCCCGGGTCCGCCCCTGGGCCATTCGTGCGAGAACCCACATGTCCCAGAACCGCCCCCGGCCCGACCCGCTGACCGGCCTCCCGGACCGTCGTGATGTCGCCCGCATCGTCGCGTCGATCCGGTGCTGGCCCGGCCTCGTGGCCTGCGTCCGCGTCGATGTGGACGGCCTCGAGCGCGTCAACCTCCGCCTCGGTCGTTCCACCGGAGACGCGGTGATCCGGACCGTCGCGCGATGCCTCCGATCCGCCGCCGGAACGCGGGGCGCGGCCATCCGCTGGGAGGGGGCGGAGTTCCTGCTCCTCCAGCCCGCGCCGGACCCGACCGAGGCCTGGATCGCCGCCGAGCGCCTGCGCCGGGACATCGCCCGGGCTCGATCGGATCAGGGGCTCCCGACCGTGAGCATCGGGCTGGCCTGTCTGCCCGCGCGCGAGCTGGACGAGGAGGCCCTCAACCGCACGGACCACGCGCTGCAGCTGGCGCGCGAGCACGGGCGCGACCGGGTTCGCACGTGGGAGATGGTGGTGGTCGAGCGTCTGGCCGCGTGGCTGGAGTTCCGTTCCGACCTCTCGCCCGAGCAGCGCCGGCTGGAGCTCTTCCGACGCCTCGAGTGCCACCTCGGGCCGGCGCAGCTCGAGCACCTCACCGCGCACTCCGAGCAGGTCAGCCTCGCCGCCGGCGCCCTGGCGCGCCTCATGGGCGTCGCGCCGGGCGAGTCCGAGCGGATCCGCCTGGCCGGCCTGTTCCACGACATCGGCAAGGCCGTCATCCCCGAGACCCTCCTCTCCCGACCCCGGGCCCTGACCCACGAGGAGCGCGGCCTCATGGACCAGCACGCCGAGACCGGCGGCGACCTGGCCGCCTACCTGGGCCTCGATCCCCACGCCCAGCGCCTCGTCCGCCTGCACCACACCCGGTTCGACGCCGCCATCGCTCAGCGCCCGCCCCTCGGCGCCCGCGTCCTCTGCGTGGCGGACGCCCTCGTCGCGATGACCAGCGATCGGCCGTACAGCCGCCAGCGTCCCGTGAGCGCCGCGCTGGCCGAGCTCCGCGCCCACGCCGGGGGCCAGTTCGACCCCCTCGTCGTCGCCGCGGCCCAGCGGCTGCACGCCGGCGCGCTGGCTCGCGCCGCGTAGGTTCACGCGGAATCCATGCAGAACTGCCGGCGCGTTCCTGGCTCCCGGCCCCCTTCGTTAGAATCCGGCGGCGGACGCCGCCGAGCATGGGCAGTGCACCGACAACACCAGGCCGCGGGGGCCGGCCACCCTTGGGCTGGGCCGCGCTGTTCCCAGCAGGCGCGTTCGGCGCCGGCTCAGGCTTCACGGCGACGGTCGAGCCACCACCGTGGCGGTGCGCACCGCTCGTGGAGGTACCGGGCGGCGGTCGCCCGGGCGCTCGGGGACGCGCCGTGTCGCGATCTTGGGCCATCGGGCGCATGTCGGCGCGGTTGGCCCGTGGATGGGCATCCCGGGCCCGGAAGACGTAGCCCCACGGAGGTGAGCAGTACCGATGGACCCGCAGCGCTGGGAGCGGATCAAGTCGATCTTCGACGCGGCGGTGCGGGCGGCGCCGACGGAGCGTGGCGTGCTCCTCGACGCGCGCTGCGGCGGCGACGCGTGCATCCGGGCGGAGGTCGAGCGCCTCCTGGCGCTGCACGAGGCCCGGACGGGGGCGCCCGGCCCGGGGGGTCCGACCGGCGACATCCCGGAGGCCGAGGCGGGGATGCCCGCCGCTGACCGCCCGGCGACCGTGCGCGCCGCGACCTTCCTCCGCGCCTCGGACCGCATCGGGTCCTATCGCATCCTGAGCGTGATCGGCGAAGGGGGCATGGGGATCGTCTACCTCGCCGAGCAGGAGAAGCCGCGGCGGACGGTGGCCCTCAAGATGATCCGCCCCGGCATCGCCACGCCCGCCATGCTCCGGCGCTTCGAGCACGAGGCCCAGGTGCTCGGACGCCTCCAGCACCCCGGCATCGCCCAGATCTTCGAGGCCGGCACGACCGACCTCGGGAGCGGGCCCCAGCCGTACTTCGCGATGGAGCTCATCCGCGGCAGGCCCCTGGTGGAGTTCGCCGAGGCGGGGGGCCTGGGGACGCGCGACCGGCTCGATCTCTTCGCGCGGATCTGCGATGCGGTGCAGCACGCGCACCAGAAGGGGGTCATCCACCGGGACCTCAAGCCGGGGAACATCCTGGTGGACGAGGCGGGGCAGCCCCGGATCCTCGACTTCGGGGTGGCGCGGGCGATCGACGCCGACCTCCAGGTGACGACGGTCCGGACCGACGTCGGGCAGCTGGTGGGGACGCTCCCGTACATGAGCCCGGAGCAGGCCGCGGGGCGGGTTGACGACCTCGACACGCGGAGCGACGTGTACTCGCTGGGGGTGGTGCTCTACGAGCTGGTCTCCGGGCGACCGCCGTACGCGCTGCGGGACAAGATGCTCCACGAGGCGGTGCGGGTGATCCAGGAGGAGGAGCCGACGCGGCTCTCCTCGATCTCGCGGGTCTTCCGCGGGGACATCGAGACGATCGCGGGCAAGGCGCTGGAGAAGGAGCGGTCGCGCCGGTACCAGAGCGCCGGGGACCTGGCGGGGGATGTGCGCCGCTACCTCTCCGACGAGCCGATCGTGGCCCGCCCGCCGACGGTGCGGTATCAGCTCGGCAAGTTCGCCCGAAGGCACAGGGCGCTGGTGGGGGGAGTGGCGGCTACGTTCGTCACGCTGCTCCTGGGGCTCGGGTTGGCCACCACCGGCTTCGTTCTGGCGTCGCTCGAGCGCGACGGGAAGGAGCAGGCCCTCCGCGACGCCCGCGTCGAGATCGAGAAGCAGAGCGAGATCAACCGCTTCCTGAATGAGATGCTGGCGGCGGCGGAGCCCGCGAACCTCGGGCGCGACGTGACCGTGCGGGAGACCCTGCGCCTGGCCGTGGCGGACCTGGACCGGGGCGGCCTGGCGGACCAGCCCGCGATCGAGGCGGCGGTGCGGAACACGATCGGGCGCGCCTACTGCCGCCTCGGGCTCCTCGACGAGGCCGAGCGTCATCTGGGGCTGGCGTTGGACGCGCGCCGGCGCCTCGCGACGGGGCCGAGCGCGGACCTGGCCACGAGTCTCAACGACTCGGGCGAGCTGCTGCGGGCGCGCGCCCGCCTGCCCGAGGCCGAGGCCATGACGCGCGAAGCCCTCGCCGCGCGCACCGCCATCCTCGGGGCCGAGCACCCGGACACCACCACCACGATGAACAACCTCGGCGCCCTGCTTCTCGAGCAGGGCAAGGTGGAGGAGGCCGAGGGCCTGCTGCGCCGCGCCCTTGCGATCAACCAGAAGCAGCCCGGGGCGCGCAACGCCGAAGAACTCCAGAACATCAACAACCTGGGTGCCCTGTACGCCCAGCAGGGCAGGCTCGACGAGGCCGAGCCGTACTTCCGGGACGCCCTCGCGCTGGCGCGGTCGCTCTTCGGCGAGGTCCACCCGTCGCTGGGCCTCCAGCACAAGAACCTCGCGTGGCTCCTTCACGCCCGGGGCGACCTGGCCGGCGCCGAGACCGAAGTGCGCGAAGCCCTGCGCGTCAACCGCGAGACCCTGGGGTCCGACCACGACGAGGTCGCGGCGACGCAGAACAACCTCGCGGCCCTGCTCATGGACATGGGGCCGGACCGCTACGCCGAGGCCGAGACCGCCTTCCGCGAGGCCCTCCGCATCATGCGGGCCTCGCTCGGGAACGACCACCCCAACGTGGCCACGACCCTCATGAACATGGGTGTGGTCCTGCGCCGCCAGGGGGAGCACGCCAAGGCCGAGAGCGCCCTGCGCGAGGCCGCGGACATCCAGCGCCGCGCCCTGGGCGATCTGGACCCGGGGCTGGCCGTGTGCCTCTACAACCTCGGGTCCGCCCTGCGTGCTCAGGGCAAACTGCCCGAGGCCGAGACGGAGTTTCGCGCGGCGCTGGAGATCAACCGCAAGACGCTCCCCCCCGAGCATCCGGACCTGGCGTTCAAGCTCGCCGGCCTGGGCCAGACCCTGATGGACCAGGGCCGCCACGCCGAGGCCGAGCGCCTGGTGCGCGAGTGCCTGGCCATCCGTGTCGCGGCCCTGCCCCCGCACCATCGGCACACCGCGATTGCCCGCGCCCTGCTCGGCGGGTGCCTGACGGAGTTGTCGCGCCCCGACGAGGCGGAGCCCCTTCTGTTGGAGAGCGTCGCCGACCTGACGGCCGACCCGGGCGCCGGCGCGGAGCGGGAGGCGACCCTGCGCCGGCTCATCGCGTTGTACGAGTCCTGGAACAAGCCCGGCGAGGCCGCCCGGTGGCGCGAGAAGCTGACGCCCGCGGGGCCGCCCTGAGCCGTCCCGACGTCCTCCACATGCCCGGCGATTGCGAGGCTGCTGAGTTCGGAGTCCTGACCATGCGCCCACCACCCCGCCTCCTCGAGCCCCTCGAACCCCGCACGCTCCTGGCCGCCATCGCCTGGGATGGCGGCGCCGGCACGCTCTCGTGGCACGATGCGCCCAACTGGAGCACCAACACGCTCCCGGGCCCGGCCGACGATGTCACGATCAACGTGCCGGGGGCGACGCCGACGATCACGCACGCGGCCGGCGTCACCACGTCCATCCGCAGCCTGGTCTGCAACGAGTTCTTCGCCCTGAGCGCCGGGACCCTGGCCACCAGCGTGCAGTGGCGCCAGAACGGGCCGATGACGATGACGGGCGGCGCGATCACCGGCGCGGGGAACCTGGTGGTCAACGCCGGCCTGACGTGGACCGGCGGCACGATGTCGGGCGCGGGGAAGACCCAGATCCTCCCGACCGGGACGCTCACGGTGGCCCCCGCCACCAACGTCACGCTCGCGCGCGACCTGGTCAACAACGGGACGCTCAAGTGGACCGGCGGGAGCATCCGCTTCGTCGACGCGATCCTGACGAACCTCGCCGGCCGGACCTTCAACGTCCAGTCGGGCGGCGGCACGCTGGTCTCCGTCAGCGGAACCAACACCATCGACAACAAGGGCACCCTCCGGCGCAACGGGACCAGCGCCAGCGCGAGCACCCTCAACGTGCGCCTCAACAACTCCGGCACGGTCGAGGCCAAGCAGGGCCAGCTCATCCTCAACGGGAGCGGCACCTCCACGGCGGGGTCGATGGTCGCCCTCGCCGGCGCCACGCTCCGCTTCGGCGGCGTGGGCGTGCCCCTCGGCTACACCGTCGGGGCCAACTCGACGCTCTCCGGGGCGGGCACCTTCACGTTCCACACCGTCGAGCATCGCATCTACGGCCCGCTCAGCGCCCTGGGACGCCTGCAGGTCGGCGGAGCACCGGCCGTGATCGTGCAGGGCGCCGGCTCGTCCGTGCTGACGCTCGTCCTCACGGCCGGCGAGCTCTCGGTGCTCTCCTCGATCGATGTCGGCGCGGCGCTCCTCTGGACGGGCGGGAAACTCGGCGGCGGGGGGACCGTGAGGGTCGCCTCGGGTGGCCTTCTCACGATCAGCGGCGGCGCCACCAAGGTCCTCGGCGCCACGCTGCGCAGCGAGACGGCTGGGTCCTGGTCCGAGGGCCCGATCGAGTTTGCCTGGGGTCGCTTCGAGAACCTCGGCTCGTTCGACGCGTACGGGTCGGTCATCTGGAGCTCGACCGGGTCGACCAACGCGATCGTTAACGCCGGCACGTTCACCAAACGCGCGGGCACGAGCGAGCTGGCCCTCGACAGCGACTACGCCGAGATGGGCCTGGTCAACACCGGGACGGTGCGGGTGGAGGCGGGCGCCCTGCGCCTGGATGGCGGCGGCTCCAACTCGGGCGAGATCGTCGCCCTGAGCGCCTCGAGCGCGCTGACGATCGGCGACCGCCCCTTTACCCTGAGCGCGGGATCCATCCGCGGCCCCTTCGCCTCGATCGACCTCGATGGGCCCGTGACATGGACCGGCGGCGCCCTGGGCGCCCCGGGCACGCAGCTGACCGTCCATTCCGGCTGGACGCTCACCATTCAGGGCGCGGTGGCCAAGCACCTCGACTGCGACCTCCTCAACGAGGGGACGATCGCCTGGCGCGGCGTCCTCGACCCCTCGGGCATCACCATCGACAACGACGGCCGGATCGAGGTCTCGGTCGGCGCCGGCGCGACCGGTGGCGCCGCCACGCTGCTCAACCGCGACCGGCTGGTCAAGACGGGCGTCGGCGCGGTCTCGTTCGTGTCCTCGCAGCTGCAGCTGGACAACCCCGGGGAGGTCACCGTCGAGGAGGGCACGCTCCACCTCCTCGCCTCGCGCGTGTCGCAGGTCAGCGGGAGCACCCTCACCGGCGGTGAGTGGGAGGTGGAGGCCGGCGGGGCGCTCGACCTCCAGACCGCCCACATCCAGGTCAACGAGGCCACCGTGCGCCTCGGGGGCGGGTACATCTACGCCCTCGCCGGCCTGCGGGAGAACCGTGGCACGGTCGAGCTCTCGAACGACGCGGCCGTGATGGTCACACCCTCCGGCGGTACGCTCGTCAACAGCGGCATCGTCAAGATCGTCGGCGGGTGCACCCTCCAGGTGCAGGGCAACCTGCAACTGGCCTCCGCCTCCCGCGTGAACGTGGGGGATGCGACCGGGCTCGGGCCGCAGGGCGTCGTGCTCGTGAGCGGCTCGGCCTCTCTCGGCGGCGCGATCGGCGCGGGTCTCGCGAGCCCGGCGAGCATCGGCCAGATGTTCACGGTCCTGACCGCGGGCTCGGTGAGCGGGAGCTTCGCCTCGGAGGTTTACGTGGTCCTCGTGCCCGGCCTGGACCTCGAGGCCCAGCGCGTCGGCAACACGGCGGTCCTCACGGTCATCCCCGAGTGACGCCCCCCCCGGCCCGGAGCACCGCGTCCGCGATCGCCAGGTCGGTCGGCGCATCGATGTCCACCACCGACCCCTCCGGGTTGGCGAGGCCGCGCCGATCCGCACCCAGGAAGCCGTGCGCCCCGGGCGCAACGCCCGGCACGCCCTTGAAGAGCGCCCGGCGCGTCACCGCCAGCACGCCCCCGTCCGGAACGAACGCCGGGGGCAGGTCCTGTCGCCGGTAGACGCCGTGGTTGAGCACCTCGCCCTCCCACGGCACGACCCGCCCCGAGTCGGCATCGAGCCGGACCATCCACCAGGGGTGGAACTTGCCCACCGGCGCGTAGGACTGCACCGAATCGGCTCCCGACTCCGCCAGCAGGGCCAGCGCCCGGTCGATGAGGCCCGGCGGACGAACCGGCACGTTCGCGTACAGGATCACGATCGCGCGCGTCGGCTCGAACTCCGCACTCTGTCCCCGCTCGAGCGCCGCGACCGCGTGCCTGGCCGCCTCATCCACCGTGGCCGTGTCCGTTGCCAGCGGGGCCGGGCGCTCGACCACCTCCGTCCCCGCCCCGCGCGCCAGCGCCTGGAGCACGGGGTCGTCGGTGCTGAGCACGACGCGCCCCACGCGCGTGGCGGCCCGCGCGTGGTCGATCGTCCACTGGGCGCACGGTCGCCCGCCGACGGTCGCGCGGTTCTTGCCGGGCACTCCCTTCGAGCCGGCGCGCGCCAGGATGATCGCGATGGCGTCCATGACCGAAGCCGCGCTCGGGCGGGCCAACCCGCACGTCGCGCCTAGAGAAACGCTCGCAGGTCCGGGTGGTCCGGCCCGTGCTGCCGGCAGAGACGATCCCGATGGGTCTGCAGCCGCGTCCAGACCTCGGGGAGCGTCTGGCGCGACAGGTCGCCGACCAAGGTGATGCTGGCGTTGGCGGCGTTGTAGTA
>CAYWOF010000115.1:0-9092 GCA_964459825.1 uncultured Phycisphaeraceae bacterium
AGTCGGCCGCCCCCGCGCCCGCCACCATCGCCCTCGTGGACCTCGAGAAGGTCATCGCGGGCCTGCGCGAGATGCAGGACGTCAACACCCGCCTGGCGGAGGACGCCAAGGCCAAGCAGAAGAGCCTCGACGAGATCAACAGCCAGGTCACCAGCCTCCAGGCCGAGATCGACACCATGAAGAAGGACGACCCCGAGCGGCGCAAGAAGATCGCCTCGGTCCTCGAGCTCAACGCCCAGGGCAAGGCGCGGCGCGAGCTCCTGCAGCAGGTCCAGTCCTTCGAGCAGGGCGACGCCCTGCGCGCCATCTACGCCAAGATCCTCATGGCCGCGGACGTCATCGCCCGGCGCGACGGCTACGACCTCGTCCTCGTCGACGACCGCAGCATCGTCCCGCCCGAGGGCAAGGGGCAGGAGGCGGTGGCCGCGGCCATGAGCGCCCGGCGCATCCTCCACGCCAACGACCGCCTCGACATCACCCAGCAGGTCCTCGACCGCATGAACAGCGACTACAAGCCCTGACGGAGCCCCGCCCGTGAACCCGACGCACACCACCGGATCCCTCGCCGCCGCCCTCGGCGCCGAGCTCCTCGGGCGCGCCGACCTCCCCATCACCGGCGTCGAGGCCCTCGACCTCGCCGGGCCCGCCTCGCTCACCTTCATCCGCTCCGCCTCGTTCGCCGCGGGGTGGTCCCGCTCGCGCGCCGGCGCCGCCCTCGTCTCGCGCGGGGTGGCCGTCCCCGGGCACGACCCCGCGTCGCGCGCCCTCCTCGTCGTCCCCGACGCGGACCTGGCCTTGGTCCGCATGCTCGAGCTCTTCGCGCCCCCTGCCCGGCGCCCGGCGCCGGGCGTGCACCCCTCCGCCGCCGTGGACCCCTCCGCCGCCCTCGGCGCCGGCGTCTCCATCGGCGCCCACTGCACCGTCGGCCCCGGCGCCCGCGTCGGCGACGGCTCGGTCCTCCACGCCGGCGTCTACCTCGGCCCCGGCGCCGGCGTCGGGCGCATGACCACCGTCCACCCCCGCTGCACCATCCTCGACCGGTGCGAGGTCGGCGACGGGTGCATCCTCTGGCCGGGCGTCGTCATCGGCGCCGACGGCTTCGGCTACCGGCCCGCCCCCGACGGACGCGGGCTCGTCAAGATCCCCCACATCGGCACCGTGCGCATCGGGCGCGCCGTCGAGATCGGCGCCAACTCCTGCATCGACCGCGCCAAGTTCGGCGCCACCATCATCGGCGACGGCACCAAGATCGACAACCTCGTCCAGATCGGGCACAACTGCGTCATCGGCCGCGCCTGCATCATCTGCGGGCAGGCGGCCATCGCCGGGTCCGTCACCCTCGGCGACGGCGTGATCCTCGGCGGCGCCGTCGCCATCGCCGACGGGGTCACCATCGGCGCCGGGGCCCGCGTCGTCGGCAACAGCGGCGTGCCCAACAGCATCCCCGCCGGCGAGACCTGGATGGGCTACCCCACCCGGCCCTCCAAGGAGACCGCCCGCATCTGGGGCGCCCTCCCCAAGCTCCCCGACCTCCTCCGGCGCGTGCGCCTCCTCGAGCACTCCGCCGGCCTCGGACGCTACGCCGCCACGCCCCCCTCGGACGGGCACGCGTGAGCCCGCGGCGCACGCTCGCGGCCCCCGCCACCCTCGCCGGCGCCGGGCTCTTCTCCGGCCGGCGCGTCTCGCTCCGCATCCTCCCCGCCCAATCCGGCGTCGGCATCGCCTTCCGGCGCGCGGACCTGCCGGGAACACCCGCCATCCCCGCATCCATCGAGCGCCTCGCCTCGAGTCCCGAGCGCCTCGGCCTTCCCGCCGCCCTGCGCGCCCGCTCCACCAACCTCGCCCACCCCGACCGCCCCGACGCCGTGGTCCTCACCACCGAGCACATCCTCTCCGCCCTCGCCGGGCTCGGCGTGACCGACGCGACGATCGAGCTCGACGCCCCGGAGGTGCCCATCGGCGATGGCTCGGCCCGGCCCTTCACCGAGGCCATCCTCGCCGCCGGCATCGTGGACGCACCGCCCGCGTCGGGCGCGCCCCTCACGCCCCTGACTCTGCGTGCCGAGGTCCGCGTCGCCGATGCGGCCGGGCCATCGATCGTCGCCCTCCCGCGCGAGGAGCCCGGCTGCTCGTTCGAGTACCGCCTCGACTACGGCCCCAGCGCGCCCCTCGCGCCCCAGACCGCGAGCCTGACCCTCGGCACCCCCGGCGCCGCCGACCGCTACGCCCGCGAGATCGCCCCCGCCCGCACCTTCTGCCTCGAGGCCGAGGCCCGGGCCATGCGCGCCATGGGCCTCTTCGCCGACCTCTCCCCGCGCGACATGCTCATCCTCGGCCCGGCCGGACCCATCGACAACGCCCTGCGCTTCCCCGACGAGCCCGCACGCCACAAGCTTCTCGACCTCATCGGCGACCTCGCCCTCATCGCCCGCCCCCTCCAGGCCCGCATCGTCGCCGACCGCTCCGGCCACGCCCTGAACCAGGCCCTCGCCCGCGCCCTCCTGTGCCACTGACCCACGCGCTTCGCGCGGGTCAGTGCGATCGTCCGGAACGTCCGGTCATTCGAACTGACCCTGCCGAAGCCGGCCACGCGCTTCGCGCGGGTCAGTGCGATCATCCGGGGCATCCGGCCAATCGCACCGAGCCGGTTCCGCGGCCGCACCGGAACCCCGGCGTCTTCTCGTATCAGGGAGGACATCCCAGCGAGAACTTGGTCTGGAAGCAGATGTAGTCGTTGACGTTCAGCGTCCCGCTGCCGTCACAGTCGGCGTAGGGGTTGCCAAGGGCAAACCGGGTCTGGAAGCAGATGAAGTCGTTGATGGTGAGCGTGCTGGAACCATCGCAATCGGCGTAGCACCCGGCTCCGAGGCCCGACCAGAAACCGCTCGAGAGGGTGTACGACCCGCCCGACGCGGGACCGGACGCCGCGGGCTGGCCGATCGTCACGCCCAGCGTGTAGGGCCCCCCGGTCACGGCGGTGGCGCCCCCACCGGCGACCGAGTGGGACGTGATCGTGTACGGCCTGGCGTGCGCCGGCGGCGCGACGGCGATGATCGCGGCGCCGGTTGCCACGGTGATCGCCCCGGCGCGGGGTGGAACGGTTCTCGGGGCGGGTCTGTGCATGGTCGATCTCCCTGGCGCCGGGCGATTCCCTAGTTCCCCAGCGTCACCGTTCCCAAGGGGGAACGAATCGTCCGGGGCACGCCGTAGAGCCCAACGGCGCTGTACGAGCCCGGGTAACGGAAGAAGAGAGTCCCCCCGCCGGGCGTGAACGCCAGGGCCGACTGGAACGACACGTTCCACGGCTGGAAGAGGGTCCCGGACTGGGGGCCGAAGTAGTCGCGGTCCAGCCACCGATCGCCCGAGAAGGGATAGATCCCGCGACAGGCGATCTCGTCCATGTAGCTGAAGTGAGTCCGCTGACCGATCACGATCGGCGGCGTCGCGGTGTTCCACGGCGCGTTGAGGGAGATCGTCGGCTGCCCGTTGCACGAGAAGTCGGCGGGTCCGTAGTGCATGAGCGAGTCGAAGTCGTAATCGCCGTAGACGTCGGCGTTCGACACGATGTTGAAGTTGAACGCGCACGGGATGCAGGCGCCCGCGCCGTCGAGGCACAGACAGCACTGTCCCGGCCCCGAGCCCGCCGGACAGACCGCGGCGCCGCAGATATTGGCGAGGTTGATGGTCACGTACGTGCCGCGGTCCGAGCGGCTCTGCTCGTGCTGGAACCCCAGCGTGTGGTACAGCTCGTGGGCGATGACGAACTGGTTGCCCCAGCTGGCGATGTTCACGTTCTGCTGCCCGCCCTGGACGCCGACGGGGCTGTTGTTCACGGTGCTGTTCTGGACCAGGATCCAGTCGGGGTCGCCCGCCTGGCGCGGACGGAAGTCCACGCCCGCGCGCACCTCGATCGACGCCATCGCGACGAGCATGGCCTGCTGGTTCGCGACGGAGACGGCCGCGCTCCCCGTCGTGCTGAACACGTAGGGCACCGTGCCCCCCGGCCAGTACGTGGCGGGCCCGAACACCGCGTCCAGCCCCGCCAAGTACGCCAGGTACCGGTCCAGGCGCACCTGGATGTCCCCCTCGATCAGCACGTAGCCGGGGGTCAGGTCCGGGAGGGGCACACCCTGCGGGGCCCTTGGCTGCGCGTGTCCCTCGGCGGCAAGGACGCCCAGCGCAAGGCCGACGGGGGCGACGCGACGGGCGTTGGGACGGGACGGGCGCATGGCGCGGGCTCCGGTGTTCCGTGGGGCGGCCTACTGGAGATTGACCAGGACCAGCACGAGCCCGCGCCCCTCCTCCAGGGCGCTCATCGCCTTGCCGATCACGGCGCCGTCGGCCCGGGTCGGGTCCATCACGCGCATCGCGTGGCCCTCCACGCCCGAGGTGGTCAGCCGGTCTCCCGGGCGGATCGGACCGCCGACCGACGCATCCGCGAAGCACCAGACCCGGCCGGCCATGGCCACCGGGTAGCCGCCGTCGGCGTCGGGCCGGTGCTCGGTTCGCAGGATCATCCCCGGCGCGAGGTCGTTGGCACCCGAGATGATGCCGGCGACCTTCGGGTCATAGGCCGCGTCACACAGGCGCAACCGGCCCGCGTGGGCCTCGTCGATGACCACGACGTGGCCGGGTCGGATCGGCACGCCCGCGTCCGACACGTCGAACGGCTCGGCCACGTCACCGCCCCCGAGGATCTGCAGGACCTTGACCTGGGCGAGGCCGTCGGCCTTGAGGGCCACGCCTCCGCCGGCCAGATTGTAGAAGAACCCGCCGTAGCCGGTCGCCTGGTTGGAAACTCCCACCACCCCGCTCGACGACGCGCCGTGGCTCTCGCCGCGCAGCGCGTTCCCGCCCTCGCTGACCCCATGGACCGCCGTGGCGCTGCCGGACGAATAGCCGAAGATGGCGTTGCTGGCGGGGTTCGCGCTCTCGCTCCGTCCCAGCACGCCGGTGCCGAGGTTGTTGGCGCTCGGGTCGCTGACCTGGCCGAACAGGCCCAGGCCGTTGGGGCTTCTTCCGAACACGGCCCATTGGCCCACCCCGGCCTCGGCCTGCAACCGCGCGTCCGGGCTGGAGGTTCCCACGCCGACGTTGCCCCCGCTGTCCTGCAGGATGACCCTGCCCGAGGGAAGCGCCGAGCGGATGTACCAGTCCCCCGTGGGCCCGTAGTGGATGTGGCTGTACGCGGGGCCGCGATCGGACTTCAGGCTCGCCGTGTCGGCCGTCGCCGACCCTTGCAGGTGCAGTCGCACGTTGGCCACGGGCCCGGATCCGATCGCGGCGAAGCCGTTGTACGAGATCCCGGTCGTTCCCGTCGCCCACGGCAGGGCCGACCAGATGGCGTACGGCGTCGGCGTCAGCTCCTGGCGGGCCGTGATCGGCGTGTGCGCACCCGTGCTGGCCCCGGGCCGCACCTCCGTCTGCAACCACCGCTTCGATCCGTTGAACTGGGAACCGAAATCCAGCGGCGTGGTGAACACCCCCTGGACGACCGGCAGGTCCGCGACGCTCACCGTGGTGCCGACCTGCGTGCCCCCGGCGGGGGCGTCGAAGAGCCTGAACTGGAAGTCGAACTCCCCGGTCAGCGGGACCCCGCCGTCCCGGAGTTGACCCTGGAACGTGAACACGGTGCCGATCGGCTGGGCGACGGCGCCGGATGGTCCACCGGTCACGCCCAGCGCGATCACGACGACGGGTGGGCAACGGCGCATCACGAGCCTCCTTCGCCCGTCGGGCGAGGCCGCGGCGAACCCAGAACGGCCGACGGACGTCCACACCACCAAGCGACGTTCGGGCGCCCCGCCCGACACCCGATGGGAAAAGAACTCGATCGGCGTCGGGCGCTGGCTACGGAGCCACGGGCGGGACCGCCCCGGCCAGCGCCGGGATCTCGCTCTCACGCCCGAGCTCGCGCAGGATGACGCGGAGGTTTCTCAGCGGTTCGGTGACCGCGCGGTGGTCCTCGGCGTGGACGGAGCGTGCCAGGGCCAGCGCCTCACGGCAGTAGGGCTCCGCCGCCCCGTACCTCCCCTGGTACATGAGCACCCGGCCGAGGTTGTCCAGCCCGACGGCCAGGTACGGGATCGCTCCCTGCCGGCGCAGGATCGGGATGCACCGGGCGTAGAGCTCCGCCGCCCCCTGCAGATCGCCCCGATTCTCCAGCAGGTACGCGAGGTTGTTGCACGTCGTGGCGTGGAGGATGTGCCCCGGTTCGAGGGCGCGCTCCTCGATGCGCAACGCCTCCCGGTAGAGCGCTTCGGCCTCCTCGACACGCCCCAGGTCGCGCACGACCGCGGCGAGGTTGTCCGTCGCCTCCGCCACGATCTTGTGGTCGGGCCCGTGGCGGGCCCGGAGCAGGGCCAGGGCTCGGCGCATGAGGGGCTCGGCGCCCGCATCGTCCCCCCGACTCTCCAGGCACATGGCCAGGTTGTTGAGCTCCGGCGCCAGGCCGTAGCCGTCGGGCCCGACCAGGCGTTCGCGCATCCCCAGCGCCTCGCGGCAGACCGCCTCCTCGTCGGTCGAGTCGCCCCGCGTGTGCAGGACGGTTCCCAGCTGGGAGAGCGCATCCGCGATGCGCTCGTGATCGGGCCCCAGGCGCGCGCGGAAGATCGCGAGGGCTTCCCTCGCCGCCGACTCGGCCTCGTCGAGTCGGCCCAGGGCGCCCAGGAGAGGCGCCAGGCCGATCAGCGCCTCGCCCAGCGCCTCGTCCGACGCCCCCCGGGCTCGGTGGTACGCCAGGTCCGCCCGCAGGTGGCGCTCGGCGCTGGCCAGTTCGCCGAGACCGTAATAGGCGTTCCCGATCGACCGGTGCATCGCCGCCAGGACCTCCGGCTGCTGTCCCGGGCGCCGCTCGAGCCCCGCCGCGAAGTCGTCCAGCATGCGCCGCACGGTGTAGTCGCGCGGGTGACCCTCGTCCGGGTTGGCCGACGTGATCATCTGCTCGAGCAGCCCGATGATCGCCTCGGCTCGCGTGGACTCCGCCCGGGCCCGGGCCTCGCTCTCCCGGGCCCGATCGAGCGCGACCCGTCGGGCCTCGCTCTCCCTCATGGCGCGCACCAGCCCGATCGAGAGCCCCCCAGCGCCCGCCGCCAGGACCAGCATCAGGGTGACCGCCGCCGCGGCCATGGCCCGGTGGCGCCGGATCAGCAGGCGGAGCTGGTACGGCGCGCTCGGCGGGCGCGCCGCGATGGGCCGGCGGTCCAGGAAGCGACGAAGGTCCGTGCCCAGGGCCGACGCGGAGGCGTAGCGCCGGTCCGGGTCCTTCTCCAGCGCCCGCAGCAGGATCGTTTCCAGGTCGCCCCGCAACGCCGGACGGACCGAGGAAGGGCGCGCGGGCTCGGCCTCGGCGATCCGGCGCGTCACCTCGGGAAGCGACTGCCCCCCCAGCTCGTAGGGGAGGCTCCCCGTCAGCAGTTCGTAGAGCACCACTCCCAGCGAGTACACGTCCGTCCGGGTGTCGATGGCTCTCGGGTCGCCCCGGCACTGCTCCGGGCTCATGTACCGGAGCGTGCCCACCAGCTGCCCCGGCCCGGTGGCCAGTGTGATCGCCGTCAGATCCGCGTCCGTCGAGCGGGCCACGCCGAAGTCGATCACCTTCGGATGGCCAGACTCGTCCACGAGGATGTTGGCGGGCTTCAGATCCCGATGGATGACGCCGTGCTGGTGACCGTGGTGCACCGCATCGCACACGTCGGCCAGCAGCGCCACCCGGTCCCGCGCCTCCAGGCCCGCCCGATCCGCGTACTCGGTGAGTGACCGGGCCCCGGCGACAAGCTCCATCACGAAAAAGGGGAGCCCCGGGATCTCCGGCGCAGCCCCCTCCTCCCGCCACGTCCCCGCCTCATGCACCCGCGCGATGCCGGGATGCCGAAGGCGCCCCAGCGCCCGGGACTCGTACTCGAACCGGCGCACCGCCTCCGGGGACATCAGCCCGGGCCGCATCACCTTGATCGCCACCACCTCGTTCCGATCCTCCCGCGTGGCCTCGTACACGGCGCCCATGCCTCCCCCCCCGATCCGACGCACCACCCGGTAGCCCGCGATCCTCCGCCCCACCAGACCCGGGCCCGCCCCCCACAGGGGATCGACCAGCGGGTGGTCTAGGAAGGCGTCGGTGCCATCGGTGCGCAGCATCGCCTCCACCTCCGCCCGCAGCTCCGCATCGTCGGCGCAGGCTCGTTCCAGGAGCGCCGCACGCCGAACGGGCTCGGTGCGCACCGCCTCCTCGAACACCGCACGGACTCGTTCGAACCGCTCACCCACCCGCGGTCCCTCCGGGGTCCAGCCCTCGATCCCCCAGCTCCTTGAGCAGCCACGCGCGCGCAAATCGCCAGTCGCGCTCCGCGGTGCGCGCCGAAACGCCCAGCACCGTCGCCACGTCCTCTCCCCGCATCCCGCCGAAGTACCGCATCTCCACCACCCGCGCCGCGCGCAGGGACTCCAGGGCCAGCCGGTCCAGCGCCTCATCCAGCGCCAACAGGTCGGCGCCGCGCCCCGGGTCGGCCTCCCGGGCCACTCCCAGCTCCAGCCGGCGGTGGTCGCCCCCGCGCTTGAGCCGGCCCCGCCCGCGCGCATGGTCGCACAGCACCCGGCGCATCGCCCGTGCCGCCGTCGCCATGAAGTGAGCCCGGTCCTGCCACGCCCCGGGATGCCGCCCCCCGAGCCGCAGATACGCCTCGTGCACCAGCGCGGTCGCGCTGAGTGTGTGGGCCGTCCGCTCCTCCTTCAGCATCGTTGCCGCCACCCGGCGCAGATCGTCGTACACGATGGCGAAGAGCGTCTCCACGCCCATCGCCGCCACCCGCACCGGATCTGCCTGCGCCGACATCCGCACGCTCTCGTTCGGGCCGATCGAGGCCCCGGGTTCCCTGCCCACCCAGAATACCAGACGGGGCCCTCGATCCACCCCCTTTCCACCCGTTTGTCGTCCGGTCATGCGCCCTGCGCGTTGCCGGGCGGTCGCCCGCGGTGCCGACTTGGTTCCCCCATGGCCGGCCCCTCCACCCGCGAACTGTCCGCCTCCTGGACCACTGACCCCGTGCCACTTCTATGAAGACCTGCCGGTTGTCAAGGGGGTGGAGGGGTGTCGT
>CAYWOF010000116.1:0-9059 GCA_964459825.1 uncultured Phycisphaeraceae bacterium
GTTCGAGTCGGTGCTCCCGGCGCGGGCCCGCCGCCGCGCCGCCAAGGCGATGCGCCGGATCCGGCGCGCTGCCGGGAGGGCGCGCGACGCCGACGTCCGCGAGGCGGTCTTCGCCGAGCTTCGGGGGCATGCGGAGGCCGAGCTGCTGGCCACGATAGACTATCTCACCCAGTGCATCCGGGCGGAGCGCGAGGAGGCCCTGGCCGCGCTCGCCGACGTCCGCCGGCGCTACCCGCGGTCGCGGCTCAGGAAACTGTCGCGCCGAACCCGGCGCGGGATCGCCCGGCGGGGACGCCGCACGCTGGCGGACCTGGCGCGGGCCTGGGTGGCCGAGCTAGCGGCGGAGGTTCGGGCGGCCGGCGAGGCGGACCTGGGCGAGCTCGGGAATCTCCACGCGCTGCGCATCCGCCTCAAACGCCTGCGCTATGGGCTGGAGGTGTTCGCCCCGTGCCTGGCGCCCGAGGTGCGCACGAGCCTCCTTCCGGCCCTGGCGTGCCTCCAGGATCGGGCGGGGGGCGTCAACGACATGCACCTGCTCGTGGGCTGGCTGCAGACCGAGGCGGACCGGCTCGCGCCCGAGCGCCGGGGCGACGTGGTCGAGCTGCTCCCCGGCCTCAGCGTCGGGGCGTTGCGGGCCCAGATCGGCGAGCTCGTGCTCCGCTGCGCCGCCATCCGCGACCGGCGCCACGCCGATGCGCTCGAAGCGTTGGGGGCATCGGGGGAGGACAGCCTGGGCGCGCTCCTCGACAGGGTGGCGGCGCCCGCCGCCGGGGACGAGCACTCCGCCCGTGGGCCCGGCCCGGGCGCGGAACCCGCGCCGACCGGGCCGGTCGACCCGACCGAGCGGATCGAGCTGCCCGCTCGCGTCGCGGCCATCGACGTGGGCACCAACAGCGTGCGCCTGCTCGTGGCCGAGGTCCATCCGGACGGCTCCCACCGCGTGCTCGACGATGAGCGCGAGGTGGTCCGCCTCGGGCGCGGCCTGGCGGGCACCGGCCGTCTGACCGACGAGGCCATCGAGCTGGCCGCCGACACCGTGGCTCGGATGCGATCGATCGCCGACGGCTACGGCGCGAGGCTCGTGCACGCCATCGGCACGGCCGCCTGCCGCGATGCCGCCAACACGGCCGACCTCACCGCCCGCGTGCGCGAGCGCGCGGGGCTGGAGCTGCGCGTGGTCTCGGCCGAGGAGGAGGCGCGCCTGGCCCACCTCTCGGCCTCGGGCGCCTTCGATCTGGTCGAGCAGCCCGCCGCGGTGGTGGACATCGGCGGCGGCAGCACGGAGATCGTGCTCTCGGCCCGGGGCGCGATCGAGGGGATCCACTCGCTTCGCCTCGGCGCCGTGCGGCTCACGGAGCAGTTCGGGGGCCCGGAGGGCGCGGCCGGGGCGCGCCACAAGGCCATGCGTCGGCACGTCAGGCGGGCCCTGGCCCGCGCGCTGGGGCGACCGCCCTTTGTCCCGCGCCTGGTCGTGGGCATCGGCGGCACGTTCACGACGCTGGCCCACGTGCTGGCCGAGCGGGCGCGCGGGCCGGAGGGCCCGTCGCTGTGGGATCGCGGGATCTCGGGCCTGGAGGCGACGCGCTCCGACATCCGGCATCTGATCGAGCATCTGCGCGGGCTGTCGCTCAAGGCCCGGGCGCGGGTGCCGGGCCTGCCGCCGGAGCGGGCCGACATCATCGTGGCCGGGCTGACCATCGCCGAGCGGGTCCTCAAGCGTCTGGGGGCCAACTCCGTGCGGGTTCACGATCGGGGGATCCGCGACGGGCTGGTGATCACCATGGCCCAGCAGCTCGCGGGGCTGTCGAGGGCCCAGCGCCCCAGCCCCCTGCACGCGGTGCGTCGCTTCGCGGAGACCTGCCGCTACGAGGCGGGCCACTCCGAGCGCGTCACCCACCTGGCCCTGCGCGTCCACGCGCAGCTCGCCGCCCGGATCGCCCCGTCTCCGGGGGGCGAGGACCCGGCCTGGCGCTCGGCCGAGGCGTGCCTCCTGCTGGAGGCGGCCGGCGTGCTCCACGACGTGGGGTACGTCGTGAACTACTCACGCCATCACAAGCACAGCTACCACATGGTCATGCACAGCGACCTGCCCGGCCTGACCGACCGGCAGCTCCGGATCGTCGCGAACATCGCGCGCTACCACCGGCAGGCCGAGCCCAGGCGTGAGCACCCGAACCTGGCGCGCCTGCCGGGGCCGGATCGGCGCCTCGTTAAGCGTCTCAGCGCGATCCTCCGCCTGGCCGACGGCCTGGACCGCACGCACACGCAGAACGTCCGCGACGTGACCCTGCGGGTGGTGGGGGGCGACGCGATCCTGGAGGTCGAGGCGCCCGAGGACCCCGCGACCGACCTGTGGGGGGCCGAGCGCAAGGCCGCGCTGTTCGAGCGGGTCTTCGGGCTTCGTCCGCGCCTGGTCTGGGTGGGCCCGCCGGCGCCCGCGCCGGCGCCGCCACCCCCGGCCGGCGAGCCCGAGCCGGCGCCCGCCTGACGCCGCTCCTTCACCTCACGAGCACCCCAACGCGAATCGCGTCTGGAAGCAGATGTAATCGTTCACGTTCCGCGCCCCGCTCCCATCGCAGTCCGCGTACGGATCGCCCAGGGCGAACTTCGTCTGGAAGCAGACGTAGTCGTTGATGTTGAGCGTGGGGCCGCCACCCGCGCCGATGCTGCCATCGCAGTTGGGATAGCACGGCCCGGGTCCGATCCACAGGAGCGCGTGGTAGCCGTCCACCGGGTGGTAGCCGTGCCCGGCCACGCAGGTGGTGCCCGCGTGGTGCCAGATCGCCGTGGCGAGGCTGCCGTTCAGCCCGCCGGCGACGAATTGGTGCAGGTCGAACGGCGGCGCGCCCGCGCTCTCCCACAGCGTGGCGCGCACGACCCCGCCCGTGAGCACCGTGCCCACCACCCGGCCCGCGCGCACGGCGCTCGCGTTCGAGCTGGTCGCGCCCGCCGGGTGCAGGTCCACCCACGACGCGGCCGAACCGGACCACAGGCTCGCGTGCTGCTGACCATTGATCCGCACGTAGCCCACCTGCCGGCCCGCCTCCACCCCGACCGCGAACGAATCCGCGCTCGACGCCGCGGGGTGGAGGTCCACCCACGACGCCGCCGACCCGGTCCACAGCGCCGCGTGCGTCATCCCCCCGACCTTGGCCCCACCCACCTCCTGGACGCCATCGGTCCCCCAGGCCGAGCCGGAAGCGGCGCCGGCGGGCGTCAGGTCCACCCACGACGCGCTCGATCCGAACCAGAGGCTCGCGCGGCTGACGCCTCCCACCTGGGCGTAGCCCACCTGCCGGCCGGCGGCGACGGCGTGCGCCACGGACTCGGTCGCGACCGGCGGGTGCAGGTCCACCCACGAGGCCGCCGTGCCGGACCACAGGGCGGCGTGCCAGCCGCCCGGGACCGAGGCGAACCCCACCTGGTAGCCTTGCGCGCCGCCCAAGGCCTCGGCATCGACAGCGCCGAACGGCGTCAGGTCCACCCAGGATGCGGCCGAGCCGCTCCAGAGGACCGCGCGCGTGGAGCCGCCCATGACGGCGTATCCCACCTGCCGATCGGCGTAGCCGCCCTTGGCCTGCGCAGCGCTGGCGCCGGCGGGGCGCAGGTCCACCACCGTCCACTGGCCCAGCGCACGCGGGGCCGATGCGATCGCACCGAGTACCGCCAGATGAAGCGTGACCGCACGCAGGTTCATCGACGTCTCTCCATGCTCGAAGGGTGGGCGCGCCTCAGGAACAGCCGAGGGCGAACCTGGTCTGGAAACAGATGTAATCGTTCACATTCCGCACGCCACTACCGTCGCAGTCGGCGTAGGGGTCGCCCAGCGCGAAGCTCGTCTGGAAACAGATGTAGTCGTTGACGTTGAGCGAGCCCGTGCCGTCGCAGTCGGGATAGCAGCTCCGCAGGGCGGCGCTGTGGATACCGCCCCCGGCCACCGCGAGGAAGCCGCCGGGAACGGGCACCACGCTCTGACCGTAATGCGGGGGCCCCGACTGGCCGGGCGCGCCGGCGCCCCACGCGACAACGGACCCGTCCGACCTGAGGGCCAGACTGTGGTCAGAGCCGGGGCTACTCGACACGGAGGTGAAGCCCTGGTTGGGGCCTGGCACGTTGCACTGACCGTACTGGTTGATGCCCCACGCAGCGATGGATCCGTCGCCCTTGAGCCCCACGCTGTGGAACCCTCCCGCCGCGATGGCGACGAAGTCGGAGTTGGGCGCCGGGACATCGCACTGGCCGGCGCTGTTGTCCCCCCAGCCGATGACCGAGCCATCGGCGCGCAGGCCCAGGCTGTGGCTGGCGCCGTTGCCTCCCCCGGCCACCGCCACGAAGCCCGCGTTGGGCGACGGGACGTTGCACTGACCGTGCGTGTTGCGCCCCCACGCCACGATGGAGCCGTCGGTGCGCAGCGCCAGGTTGTGCTGGTTGCCCGCGGCGATGGCCATGAATCCGGAGTTCAGAGGCGGCGCGACGCCCTGCCCGTAGATGTTGGAACCCCAGGCGACGAGCGAGCCGTCGGCCCGCAACCCCAGGCTGTGGAACCCGCCACCAGAGATGGCCACGAATCCGGAGTTGGGAGCCGGGACATCGCACTGCCCGTTGATGTTGAGTCCCCAGGCGGCGACCGATCCGTCGGCTAGGAGGGCCAGGGTGTGCCCCCAGCCGCAGGCAACCTCACGCACGCTCCCGCCGAGCGCGGGGATGCAGGACTGACCGTACTGGGCAGGCCCCGACTGACCGCAAGCGCCCGCACCCCACGCGACGATACTGCCGGGCCCTTGCGCGCGGGCGACATGGGCCGTTCCCGCGAGCGTCAGCGTGGCGACCACCGCCGCACGGCACACGCGCCTGTCCCGGGGACTCCGCCGGGCCGCCGCCGGCGTCGGATTCCGAGAAGAACGACCGCCCATTCCAAGCCCTTTCCGCGGAGACCTGCCCGCCGCCTGTCAGAACCGTCGCCAATGAGGCCATCGCCCCGCGCGCGTGGCGTTCCCGAACTGCGTCACGACCCCCGTCGCGAGGTCCACGGTCGCGAGCCGTTGGTTGGTGTTCGATGTCTGGTCGACGATCAGCAGCGTCGCATCGTCCGGTGACCAGCTGGGCAGCCACCCCCAAGGGACGGAATCCGTGACCGAGCTGGTGGCGAGATCGATGATCTGCACCCGTCGTGTGAGCGGCGCGCTCCAGCTGTCCAGATTGAAGACGACGCGGTCGCCGACGCGGGACCATTCCGGGTTGTGGATCGTCCACGCGAGGCTCACCGTAAGGGCGACGGTGGTCTGAAGCGTGGCCCGATCGAGGATGACCAACCTCTCGACCGAACTGTCCCGCCACCGAAAGGCCAGGCGCGAGCCGTCCGGGCTCCACGAGGGGGACTCCACGATCGTGCCCATCGGAGCCGCCTGCAGCACGGTTCGGGGGCCACCGGTCGCCGGGACCACCTCGATCGTCCGGGTCGTCGGGTCGGCGAACGCGATCTCCCCGCCGAGCGGCGACCAGTCGGGAGAGCCCGCGACCACCGAACCGGACGGGCCGGAGTCCACCAGCAGGACGAGGTTCATCCCGCGCGGCACACCGCCCACTACCCGCACATCCAACCGCCACAGGTCATTGTCCTTCACGAACGCGATGGCGCCGCCATCGGGCGCCCAGCACGGAAAAAACACCGTCTCATTCCGGCCGGCCTGGTAGATCTCGGCCGGATTGCTGCCGTCGGCGTTCATGACGTACACGCCGCGGCCCTTGACGAAGGCAATCGCCGGATCCGCCGGCGGATTGGCGACCTCCGCGCTGCCGAGCGTCATGGCGCACACGAGAACCAGCAGTGGCAATCCGCATCGAACCCGAGCAGCGTGTTTCATTCGTCATCTCCGGGTAACGAGTCGGCGAACCCTGGCGACGATCAGTGCAATCACGAGCAACCAAGCCCGAACCGGGTCTGGAAGCAGACGAAGTCGTTCACGTTGCGTATCCCGCTCCCATCGCAATCGGCGTAGGACTCGCCCAGTGCGAACCTCGTCTGGAAGCAGATGTAGTCGTTGACGTTCAGTGAGCCGCTCTCATCGCAGTCCGGGTAGCACGCGTCCGCGAAGCGGGCCAGGAAGGCGTCGGAGGCACCAGCACCGGGACCACCGAGCGGCCCCAGCGTCGAGCCGGCCACGTACACGCCGCCCGAGCCGTCCGGCGCGGCGCCGCGACCCTCGTCCGTGGCCGCGGTCCCGATCTGGCGCAGCCCGAGCGAGGATCCCGCCGCGTCGTAGCGGGCGACGAGCACATCCTTCCCGCCCGCGTTGGGGCCGCCGGGGCTGCCCTCGGTCCAGCCGACGCCGTACACGCCCCCGGGCGCGCCGGCGACAGCCCTGAGATAGGAATAGCCCGCTCCGCCGAACTGCCGCCCCCAAACCAGCTGTCCTCCACCGTCATAGCGCGCGATGTAAGCCGTGCCCAGGCCCGAGCCGAAGAGGGCGCCCTCCGCGTACCCGCCCACGTAAACGCCCCCCGCCCCGTCCGACGCCACGCCGAACGCGTAGTCGAGGTATGCAGGGTTCCCGAACTGGCGGATCCACAGTCGGCTCCCCGCATCGTCGTAGCGGGCCACGAAGGCTTCGCTGGTGGGCGACCCGGGGTTGGGCGCGCCCAGGCTGCCGTCGGTGTACCCGCAGACGTACACCCCGCCGCTCTGATCGGGTGCCGCGCCCCAGATCGAGTCGTAGCGGTCCGAGCCGTCCTGGACAGCCCAGAGCGGATCGCCCGCGCCGTTGTAGCGCGTCAGCAGCAGGTCGTACTCGCCGGCGTTCGGGCCCGCGACATCCCCGGTCGTCGTTCCGCCGGCGAAGACGCCGCCCGCGCCGTCCGGTGCCAGCGCGTGGGCGATGTCGAGCGCGGGACTGCCCATCTGGCGCACCCAGAGCTGGGCGCCGGAGCCGTCGTAGCGCGCGAGCAGGAGATCCGACTGGCCGTTGACGGGGCCCCCGAGGCTCCCCGACGTGCTGCCGGCGACGAACGCACCGCCGGCGCCATCGGGCGCGACGGCGTTGAGGCTCTCGCCCCAGCTGGAGCCGAACTGGCGCACCCAGACCTGCGTCCCCGTGCCGGTGTAGCGAGCCAGGAAGAAATCGGAGGAGCCGGCGGAGGGCCCGCCGAGAGCGCCGCCCGTAAACCCGCAGACATACGCGCCGCCCGCGGCATCGGACGTGACGCCGTAGGCGATCTCGTTCGTGCTCGTCCCGAGTTGGCGCACCCAGGCCGGCGGCTGGGCCTGCGCTACGCCGGGCGTGAGCAGCCCCGCCAGCGCCGCCATCTCGATGACTGTCCGACTCATCACGGTCTCCTGGAGGGTGCTGCGGTCGATGGTCGCGCCGGTCCGGTCGATCCGGGAACCGCGGGCACCGGTCGTACCTCAGTAGACCGCATTGGGCCGGAGGGGACAGGTTCGACCGGAGTATCGCTGGCATCGGTGGCAGACCGCGCCACCACGTCCGTGGCGCGCTCGGTCCCGTGCCCGGAGCCTCGGGCGTGCGATGGAATCGTGGTACACTGGCGCGATACGTCCGCCTCCTGTTCGGTCCGCCTCCCCCGGCACGCTCGAGCACCCGCGTGAACGCCAGCTCGACCCGAGCGACCCTCCTCTCGCGCGTCCGCGACCCGGCCAACGAGGGCGCCTGGCGCGAGTTCGTCGCCCGCTACGGCGACCTGGTGCTCCGCTACGGCCTCAGCCGCGGCCTGCAGTACAGCGATGCCGAGGACGTGCGACAGGTGGTCCTGCTGTACCTCTCGCGGGCCCTGCGCGAGTTCCGCTACACGGCGGCGCGCGGCCGGTTCCGCGACTATCTCGGCGTGACCGCCCGCAACGCGGTCAACCGGCTGCTGGCGTGTCCCCGTGCGGCGCGCGGCGCGCTATCCATGGAGGGAATCGCCGATCCGGCCGGCGCGAACCAGGGCGATGCGCTCTGGGAGCAGGAGTGGGTGGACCACCACTACCGCCGGGCGCTGGAGGCGATCCGGCCGGCGTGCGAGGGGCGCACGCTCGAGGTCTTCGAGCGGCTGCTCGCGGGCGACGGAACGGAGGAGGTGGCGGTGGCCTTCGGCATGAGCATCGAGGCCGTCAAGAAGGTGCGCCAGCGTGTGCGCGAGCGCCTGCGCGAGCAGGTGGCCCGCCAGGTGGCCGACGAGGAAGGCCCCGATGCCTGACGAGCCGGCCCCGGCACTGACCCCCGCGGACGCCTCGCGCTTCGCCTTCGACTCGTCGGAGGACGAGTGGCTCGAGCGCGTGCGCCGCGTGCGCCGTGAGCCCGAGTCGGGACGCATCGGCGCCTACGAGGTGCTCGGCGTCGCCGGCGAGGGTGGCCAGGGCGTGGTCTACCGCGCCCGCCAGCCCGGCACGGGCCGGGCCGTGGCGCTCAAGCGCCTCCTCGGCGGCGCGTGGGCCGGGGGCGCCTCGCGCGAGCGCTTCGCCCGCGAGATCGAGACCGACCTCGCCCTGCACCACCCCAACATCGTGACCGTCTACGGCGTCGAGACGATCGAGGGCCAGCCCCACCTGGAGATGGAGTGGATCGAGGGCCGGCCGATCGACGCCTGGGCCGCCGGGCAGAGCCGTGCCCCGGTGCTGGAGGTGTTCCTCAAGGTCTGCGCCGGGGTGCACCACGCCCACCAGCGCGGCGTGATCCACCGGGACCTGAAGCCCTCCAACATCCTCGTCGATCTCGCCGGCGAGCCGCGCATCCTCGACTTCGGCCTGGCGCGCCTCACGGACCCGGGACTGCGCACGCGGGTGACGCGCACCGGCGGCTTCGTCGGCACCCTCGCCTACGCGGCCCCGGAGCAGGTGCGCGCCGACCCCGAGGGGGCGGACGTCCGCACGGACGTGTACGCGCTGGGGTGCGTGCTCTACCAGTGCCTCACGGGCCGGGCGCCCTTCGACTCCGGCGGGGACCTGGCCGCGCTCACCCGGGCCATCTGCGAGACGGAGCCGGTCCGCCCCTCCTCGCTGCGCGCCGGCGTCGATCCCGACCTCGACGCCATCGTCGCGATGGCCATGGCCAAGGACAGATCGG
>CAYWOF010000117.1:0-9032 GCA_964459825.1 uncultured Phycisphaeraceae bacterium
ATCCAGGACCGGCTCGAGCTGTTCGCGCAGGTGTGCACGGCGGTGCAGCACGCGCACACCAAGGGCATCATCCACCGAGACCTCAAGCCGTCCAACATCCTGGTGAGCATGCAGGACGGGCGCGCGCACGCCAAGGTGATCGACTTCGGCATCGCCAAGGCCACGGCCAGCAAGCTCACGGAGAAGACCCTCTTCACCGAGCACCGGGCCCTGGTCGGCACGCCGGAGTACATGAGCCCGGAGCAGGCGGAGGGAAGCCTGGACATCGACACGCGGACGGATGTGTACAGCCTGGGTGTGCTGCTGTACGAGCTGCTGACCGGCACGACGCCGTTCAGCGGGCAGGAGCTGCGGAGCGCGGCGTACGCGGAGGTCCAGCGGATCATCCGCGAGGTCGAGCCACCCAAGCCCAGCACGCGCCTCTCGAGGAGCACCGGGACGCTCGCCTCCATCGCCGCGCACCGCCACACCGAGCCGAAGAAGCTGGGCTCGACCATCCGGGGCGACCTGGACTGGATCGTGATGAAGGCGCTCGAGAAGGACCGCCTGCGCCGGTACGAGACGGCCAATGCGCTGGCGATGGACATCCGGCGGTATCTGGCGGGCCAGGCCGTCCTCGCCGCCCCGCCCAGCCGGCTGTACCAGGTTCGGAAGTTCGTCCGGCGCCATCGCGTGGCCGTGATCGCCGGATCGCTGGTGGTGGCCGTGCTGGTGCTGGGCGTCATCGGGACGACGGGCGGCATGGTCTGGGCGCTCGACGAGAAGGAACGGGCCGACCTGGCCGCCGGCGCGGAGGCTCTGGCCAAGCGCAAGGCCGAGGACAGCGCGACCGCCGCCCTGACCGCGGCGGACAAGGCCGAGCGCGCGGCGTACCAGGCGCAGATGATCAGCGCCGCCGGCGCCGTCGAGCAGCAGCGCATGGATGGAGCGAGCGCGCAGCTGGCCGCAACCCCGGCGCGCCTGCGGGGGTGGGAGTATCAGCACCTCATGAGCCGGCTGGACCGCACGCTGCCGGCCCCGGCGGATTGGAGAATCTCGCGCATCCGGCGCGGGGCCGCCTCCGGCGTCACGGCGGTCTTCCGGATGGACCAGGGACGCTGGGTCGTGCTCAGCCCGGATCTCCGGACCGAGCGGTTCATCCTGGTCGGCGCCGATGGCTACAGCGATCTGGCCATCTCGCCGGACGGGTCGCGAGCGGTCTGGAAACCGCTCGACGACAAGGATGGTCGGCCGGCAACGCTCTGGAGTCTCGAAACGGGCAAGGTCATTGCCACACTCCCGATCGAGGGCCCGCGGGGCGCTCTGTCCGCCTCATGGAGCCCGGCGGGCGATCGGTTCATGGTTTCCCGCGAACGCGGATTCGAGATCTACGACGGTCTGAGCGGGGAGTTCATCGATGGGCGGGACACGGCGGGCTATGTCATCTTTACCCACGACAGCCGCTGGCTCCTGCAGGGTTCGCTCTCAGGCTCGGACGTCGCGCAGAGCGGGTTTCGGCTGGTCGACGCTCGCACACTGGAGCCCCGGCCGGAGACCTTTCACCAGGGATCGACGCCCGGTCCCGACTGGGTCTCGTTCTGGCGCTCTCGCATCGCCTACCCCTCTCCGGATGGGACCCTGCAAGTCCTGGACATCGTGGACGGCGTCCTGCGGCCGAGTTTCAAGTTCACGCCGGGCATGGGCGTCCTCACGGCGCCCGCCTGGTCGCCCGATGGCCGCCTGATCGCGGTCGGCACAATCCAGGGACGGATCGGCGTGTGGGAGACGGATACGCTGGCCTCGCGCGGCGAGTTCGCCGGACCGCAGAGCGGCAGCCCGAGCTTGCTGTTCCTCCCCGGCTCCGGCGATCTTTGGGCGTGCAGCCATGACGGTCAGCATTGCGTGTGGCCCATCCGCAGCGCCACGGACGGGGTGCTCACGGCTCACATGAGCTTCGTCTACCCGGTCATTCTGTCAAGGGACGGCGGGCTCCTTCTGTCCGGAGGCTGGGACGGCTATTTCGGCCAGAGCGGCGGGCTCAAACTCTGGGGCCCCCGGACCGGCGCGCTGCTGGCCGAGCATGGCGAGGCCAACGAGGTCCCGTGGTCGGTTGGCCTGACACCCGATGGGAGGTACGCGGTCGTGGGGTATTTCGCGGATCCCCCGGCACTCCGGCGCACCGACGTCATCGATGCGTGGAGCGGGAGCGTCGTGCAGGCGTTCCGTCCCGGATGCGACCAGCGCTATCCCGTGTGTGTCGTGCACCCCGACGGCCGGCGGGTCATCAGCGCCTACTCGGATGGCGCCGTCTACGTGTGGGACCTTCTCAGCGGCAGGGTGCTCTGGGAGACCTCCAACCGGACGGGTGGCGTTTCGGTCCCCCCTTCGAGCGCCGTCGCGGTTTCGCCCGATGGGCGGCTGCTGGCGCTCGCCGACGGCGACAGGGCCATCCGGCTTGTGAACGCCGACTCCTACGCGGACATCCGCCGCTGGGACGCCCACGCGGACCGCGTCTTCTCGCTCTCGTTTTCCCCCGATGGCGATCGACTCCTGAGCGCCTCACTGGACGACACCGTCGGCGTGTGGGACGTCGCGACGGGTGGATTGGTCGCGCGCCTGGTGGGGCACAACACGGATGTGTTCTGCGCCGCGATGAGCCCGGACGGCACTCGAGTTGCCTCCGGGGGGCGCGACCGCTCCGTGCGTCTGTGGGACACGACGCACTTCGAGAACGTCGCGCAGCTGGGCGGGCACCGGGAGTACATCTACTCGCTCGCCTGGAGCCCGGATGGGCGGCAGCTCATCACCGGCTCGGGGGACTCGACCGTGCGGATCTGGGACACGCGGACGCTCACCGAGCAGGTCGATGCCGCGCGCGCACGGGATGAGGCTCTGCCCGCCGTGGAGGCCAGGCTTGCCCGAGCCCGCGCTGATGCCGAGTCCCCCGGCGCGGCCGTCGAGGCGGTTCTCGCCTCACCCAACCTCGGCGCGCGCGCGCGGGAGCTGGTGCGCCAGGCCGCGGTGCGCTTCGCGTTCCGGGGCATGCCCGCGTACTACCGCGCCCCGCGCGCCCCGACCCCGATCGTCATCGACGGCCAGACCGACGACGCCGGGTGGATCGATGCGCCCTGGTCCGAGCCGTTCGTGGATATCGAGGGCGACGCCAGGCCGACGCCTCGCTTCGAGACGCGCGTGCGGATGTGCTGGGACGAGACGAACCTGTACGTCGCGGCGCGGCTGGAGGAGCCCCACATCTCGGGCACGCTCCAGAACCACGACGACATTGTCTGGCGGGACAACGACTTCGAGGTCTTCGTCGACCCCGAGGGCGACACACGCTGGTACGGCGAGGTCGAGGTCAACGCCCTGGGCACGATCTTCGATCTGCGCCTGGACCGGCCCTACATGGAAGGCGGTTCCGCGCAGCACGAGTGGTCACCCCCCGGCGTGCGCGCGGCCGTGTCGACCGATGGCACGCTGAACGACCCATCGGACGTCGATCGCGGGTGGACGGTCGAGATCGCGATCCCTCACACGGCTCTGGCCGACCACGCGGGTGTGCCCATGCCGCCGAACCCGGGGGATGTGTGGCGGATCAACTTCTCTCGTGTTCGATGGCAGTACGACGTCGTGGATGGGCACTACGTCAAGCGGCCGGGCACACCCGAGAACAACTGGGTCTGGTCCCCGCAGCACGTGGTGAACATGCACGTGCCGCGCGAGTGGGGGTTCGTGGAGTTCATGAGCGAGAAGGCCGGGCTCGCCCCGCCGGGGCCGTAGCGTCGATCGAGCTCGCGCTGCCGGATCGACCCTGCGCTCGTGCGCCGGCGTTTGGTGGAGAGCGCGGACGCCTCCCGCGCCTCAGTGTCTCCCGGGTGAACCTCCGCCCGCAACCGCCGGGCGCCACGCTCCCGCACACTCCGGGCACACGACGCACCCATCCGCGTCCAGCGGCAGGCCCGTCAGCGTGTACCCGCACGACGGGCACACCGATCCCGCCAGGTACGCCCGGCGTGCGGCCTTCGCCCCGCGCCACGCCGCCCACACCCACGCCAGCCCCGCGAGGATCGTGAGGGCGATCACGAACGCCGCGGCCTGCGCCAGCACCTCGCTCGCGGGCGGCGTTCCACTCCCCCCGCGGCGCATCCGGCGCCACGCCTTGACCCCGAGAACCACAAGCGCCACGGTGACCAGCGACGGAACGCAATGCCACAGGCGCACGTTCGACGCGCCGACCGCCGCGCGAACCCCGGGATCGACGTCCGGCCCGAGATCCTGCGCGCGGCACAGCGGCACGCGCCGCCCCCGGTCGTCGGTGATCTGGGCCCATCGCACGACGCCAGTCTACCGATTCGGGCCGGTCCTTCCGTCACGATCCCGGATGCGCGTTCGCTTGTCGCGAGCGCCCGTGTTCTCGCGGCAGCCCGCGAGCCCGACCCTCAGGGCCGCGCGTCGCCGACCGGTCTCACGGGCAGCCCAGGGCGAACCTCGTCTGGAAGCAGATGTAATCACTCTCCTTTCTGTTTCAAGATCACGTGGAGATCCTCGACCCACTGCCGGGCGTCTGCGATCTGTTGCTCGCTGGTGGCGTTCCTGCCCGTGGTTGCAAAGCTCTTGGTGAGCTCCAGGTCTGTGGAGAGCGTGCTCTGCACGGTGGGCGCCGCGCGCACCCATCCGTCCACGACGATGGCGAGTTGACGGTTGATACACGCTCTCGACACTTCTCGGAGCTGCGCGGCACCGGCCTTGTCCAACCTGAGGGAGACCCCCACGTAGATCATCCCTTCCCAACGCTCGGTGTCCCATACACGACGGACCGCTTTGACGCCCCACGCGTTTCGTTCGGGTCGATGGGTTAGCGCGTAGGGATGGTCATCCGCCACGAGCACGAAGTGCTGAATGGCGTTCGGGTAACCCGCCTCGGGTGTTTGGTGCCGAATGATCGCTGATTTGGCTAGCAGTTCCTTGCCTTCCTCGGGCGAGATTTTCATCCACGCGTAGCCCCTTGGGGCCTGACCCGTCCCGACCGCGTCGCTCACTGATTCCTCGGTAAGGCCAGGATCGCCGGTCTCGGCGACGAGGCGGAACTCGAGCATCTGTCCGAGTCGGCCGGGCGTCGAGGCAGCGAGGCCCTCCCAGCAACCGATTCCGACTCCGACCACGCCACCCGCAAGAAGTAACCATGATGTGGCGCGCACAACTCGTTTCAAGCGCGGGCGTCCGGTCCGTTCCGCCCCGTTGATGGCTGCGCCCCCGAGCCCCCCGACTGCGATCCAGGCACTGACAAGGGCTGCGAGCTCAACGGGTTCCCCATGGCCGACACCGAAGTCGTTAACCTGGAGCACGGGGAGGCTGAAGGACATTGCGCCGACCAGGACCCCGACCCAAACCGAGGGGAGCCATCGGCTCAGAACGACGACGAGTCCGAGGCCAGTGACCAACATGACCAGCGTCGGGAGCCCGGCATCCACCAGGAAACCCAGTGCGAGACTCGTCCCGTAGATCGCGAGCAGAAGCGCGACGACCACAAGAAGTGTGCGGCCCTTTTCTGCTTCGATGGTGTTGCTCTCCTGTTCCCCCACCCCCCGTGATCAGTTCATCCCCGGCAGGGGTTGGAAGGTGCCATCGCGGGCGACGCGGAGCTGGCCGGTGTCGCGCAGGTAGGCGAGGATGGCGTTGCGCAGGTCGGTGCGGGCCTGGTCGCGGGAGTTCTCGGCGTCGAGGAGGTCGTTGAGGGCGTCGAGCTTCTGCTGGGTGGTGACCTCGTCGGCCTTGAGCTCGATCTCGCGCTGGCGCAGCTCGTTGAGGGTGACCTGCTGCTCGGCGAGGGTGAGGCGGAAGCGGGCCAGCTCGATCGAGCGCACGCTGTCGCGCGCCGTGAGGACCACGTTGTCGCGGAACTGGTCGAGGGACCGCTCGTCCTGCTGGAGGCCGATCACGGCCTGGCGCAGGCGCAGGCGCTCGTTGTAGCGGTCAAGGGGGAGGCCGAAGGTGATGCTGGTGGCGTAGTCGAGGAAGTCCGGGTCGACGAGGATGCCGCCGGTGTCATCGCCCGGGGGCGTGGGGGCGCCGACGCCGGCGCGGAACTCGAGGTCGGGCAGGAGCTCGTTGCGGGCGTTGCGCACGGCGCGCCGGGAGTCGTCGAGCTGGTCGCGCCGGGTCTGGAGGTCGAGGCGGTACTCGAGGGCCTTGGCCGCGGCCTCCTCGAGGGAGACGTCGGGGTCCGGGATGGAGAGGAGGAGGGGCTCGATCCAGACGACGTCGGTGACGGGAAGGCCGAGGCGGATCTTGAAGCGGTCGAGGGCCAGGACGTAGCGCTCGCGCGAGGAGGCGAGGTCCGCCTCGGCGCGGAGGCGCCGGTTCTGGGCGTTGTTGACCTCGAACTGGGGCTCGCGCCCGGCGGCGGCGAGGGCCTTGGCCCGGTCCTCGAGGCGCTGGGCGCTGGCCAGCGCGCGGCGCTGGTTGGCGAGCTCGGCGTTGGACTGGAGGAGGTCGAAGTAGTCGGCGGCGATCTCGACCAGGTAGGAGCGCCGGAAGTCCTCGAACTCGCGGGCGGCGTAGATGAGGTCGCGCTCGGCCTGGATCAGGCTCTCGCGGGCGACGAGGCCGGCGCCGCGCAGGAGCGGGACGGTGACGTCGAGCGAGAGCTCCGAGGCCTGCCGGTAGCGGTCGCTGGCGACCTCGCGCAGCTGCTCGGTGGCAGTGTAGAGCCAGCTGGCCGAGACGGTGCCGCCGTAGGGCAGGCGCTGGGTGACGCCCAGCTCGTTGATCACGCGCAGGGCGCTGGAGAAGTCGCCGTTGTCGCCGGCACCGGCGAGAGAGGCGGTGGTGTCGTTGAAGAAGCGCGGGGACCAGAGGTGGCGCTCGATCAGGAGGCGGATGGAGGCGAGGATGTAGTCCTCCTCGGCGTTGAGAAACTCGCGCCCGGTGAGCTGGGAGGCGCGCAGGGCCTCGCGCAGGTCGATGACGCGGGCGCCCTCGGGGGGCGTGCGCTGGTCGTCCTCGCCGTAGGTGCCGATCTCGCCGGTGAAGGTCTCGAGGCGCCGGCCCACGTCGCGCGCCTCATCGGCGGGGGTGTAGGCGAGGGCCTCGGCGGGCGGGTTGACGGAGGGAGGGTTGGTGTTCTTCTGCCCGGGGGTGCGGGGCGGGACCGGGGGGTAGGACCGCTCGGGCGTGATCGCGCCGCCGTCGAGATCGGCGGTGGTGCGCTGGAGCTCGCGCTGGGTGTGCGCATCGATGCGCGACAGACCGCGCCCGCAGGCGGTGAGGAGGGCCGCGAGGAGGGCCAGGGCCGGAACCGCCGTGGTGCGGGATCGCAGGGTCGGTCTCATGCTCGATCGCCTCCGGTCCGTCGCCCGCTCCGAGCCCAGGAGGTGGGGGACGCAGGACCGTTGTCAGGGAGTTGTTAGAAACAGGGTGGGTGGAGTGTAACGGGATAAGAAGTACGTTGTGCGGGTTCATCGGATTGCAGGTTGCGGGGGATGGTCCTAAGCTTTTCATTCCGGCGCGCGCGGGCGGGCCGGGAGGCCGTTGATGGACCGGTGGCCTGATGTCTAAGTGCTGGTCCTGCAAGGATTTGACCATGCACCACACTGCCGGTGCGCCCCCGATCGGTCCGATCGGACGCGGAGCCAGAGCCCTATGCCTTCGGTGACCTACGACGGGCGGAGTTTCATGCTGGACGGCCGGCGGGTCTGGCTGGTGGGGGGGTCGATCCACTATGCCCGCGTGCCGCGGGATGAGTGGGCGGGGCGTATTCACCTGGCCCGGCAGGCGGGCCTGAACACGATCGCGGTGCCGGTCTTCTGGGCCCGGCACGAGCCGCGCTCCGGGGCGTTCGACTTCAAGGGCGACAACGACTTGCGCCACTTCGTCGAGCTGATCGGGGCGGCGGGGCTGCACTGCATCCTGCGCCCGGGGCCATACGTGGGGGCGGCGTGGGACAACGGGGGCCTGCCGGCGTGGCTGGCCTACCAGCCGAACGTGCTGCTCCGGTCGGCGAACGGCCCGTTCCTGGAGGCGTGCTCGAGGTATCTGACGGCCGTGGTGGAGGAGGTTCGGGACCTGCAGGTGACCAGCCCGGGTAAGGGCGGGCCGATCGTGCTGGTGCAGAACGAGTGCGCGTGGACCTGTGGGGACGAGAAGAAGGCGTTGGGGTATCTCGGGGAGCTCGATCGCTACCTGCGCGAGGCCGGTGTGACGGTCCCGATCGTGAGCGCGAACAACCTGTGGCAGGAGGTGGAGGGCGAGATCGACGGGTGGCGCGGGCGCGGCGACCTGATGCCGACGGTGCGCCAGCTGGCGGCGGTGCGTCCGGCGCAGCCGCGCGTGGTGGGCGAGTTCGGGGTGGGCACGCCCACGCTGTGGGGCGCCGAGCCGGAAATCGCGGAGTCGGGCGCGCTGCTGGAGCGGCGCCTGGCGCAGGTGCTGGCGGCCGGGGGCCAGTTCGTGGTCGAGCCCTTCTGCGGGGGGACGAACTTCGGGTTCAGCGCGGGACGTCGCGCGGACCTGCGCGAGGGCTTTGTGGCGGCGACGTTCGGCGCCGGGGCCCCGGTGGACGAGATGGGCCGGCGGGGGCCGGCGTACCACGCCGTCCGGCGGGTGTGCACGTTCGCGTCGCGGTTCGGGCGCGTGCTGGCCAACCTCGATCCGACGTATCGACCGGTGGTGGCGAGCCCGGCGGCGGAGGGGGCGCCGGAGGGGGAGGCCGCCGGGACGTGCTCGGTGGTGCACGCCGCGGGGACGCAAGGGGGCGTGGTGTTCGTCTTTGCGCCCCCGGGCGAGGGGGTTTCGGGGCGATCGGTCTCGCTGCTGCTTCCGGACGGGTCGAGCGTGCCGGTGTCGCTGGGGGCGCAGGGCGTGGTGTGGTGCCTGCTGGACGTGATGCTGGGGGGGCGTGCGACGCTGGACTACGCGAACGTGAGCGTGCTGGGGGTGGCGGGGCGGACGATCGCCTGCTTCGGGCCGGCGGGCTCGATGGCGCACCTGTCGATCAACGGCTCGCCGATCCAGGCGCCGGTGCCCCGCGGTCGCCAGGCCGCGGTGGTGGCGCA
>CAYWOF010000118.1:0-8987 GCA_964459825.1 uncultured Phycisphaeraceae bacterium
CATCTTGCTGAAACAGACGCCGGACACCGTGCGCGCCCATCTCCTGATTGGAAACATCTACGCGCAGTTGCTCAACCAGCCCAGCTTCGCCCGCGAACACTACGTGCGCGTGCTGGAATTGGAGCCGCGCCACCCCGAGGCGGCCCGATAGTGCCCGAGCGCACGCGCGGCCAGCGCGCGGGCCTCGGGATCGACCGGCCCCCCGGCGAGGACGACGTCGAGCGGCGTCGTGACCTGCGCATCCAGCGCGTCGGCCCGCCAGGCGTGGTAGCGCACCAGCCACGAGTGGCCCGTCGCGAGCGTGACCAGCGCGCCCAAGCCGAGGAGCGCCCAACCCGGGGCGCGAATCCGCCCGGCCCGGCGCAGCTGGGCGCCCCCCAGGCGGGCATCGCGATCGCGCACCAGGCGCCACGACTTCCACAGGATGAACGTCGCGCACGCCGCGATGGACACGGCCATGAGCATCGGGATCACGCCGTAGAGCCCGCGCGCGCCGACGAAGACCAGCACGAAAACGCCGGCGCCCGCGAACTCCTCGCCCCAGCCGAGGTCGTAGCGCAGCGGACGCGATCGCCCCGGATCGGGCCATCGCGACGCCCGCCCGCCCCGGAGCGAGAGCGCGCCGCTCGGACAGACGGCGACGCAGTCGAGCGATCGGACGCAGTGCCGGCTCGTCACCGCGCCGCGGGCGCGAAGCTCGTCGAGGACCCGCACTCCCGCGCCGCACGCGGCGGTGCACCGCCCGCACTCGTCGCACCGGGTCGGGTCCACGGTGACGCGCACGGGCGCGAGCTTCTGGGCCGGCGCCAGCAGCCCGGCGTACGGGCAGGCGTAGCGGCACAGCCCGCGCGCTCCGAGGAAGTACACGGTCCCGAAGCCGCAGATGAGCAGGAACGGCACCGCCACCATCGCGCCCGGCAGGCCTTCCCACAGGTCCTCGGTGAACAGGCCGTCGCTCCACCCCGGGAACGGCGCGATCGGGGCCAGGCTCGCCGGCGCCGAAGGCCACGCGTCGGCCAGCGCGGGAGCCACCACCTCGCGCCGGAGCGTGGGCCACACGAACATCGTCCCCGCGAGCACGAAGGGCACGAGCGCCAGCAGGCGCGATCGGAACAGGTGGGGCCGGACGCCGCACCGGCGCAGCAGCCAGGCGCAGAGGTCCTGGAGCGCCGCCATGTGGCACGCCCAGCCGCAGAGGAAGCGTCCGGCGATGAGCGACACCAGGAGGGCCAGGGCGAAGAGCGCGAAGCCCGCGTTGAGGGCCCCCGTCTCGAGCGTCCGCATCGATTCGGAGAGCACCACCGGCGAGAGCGTCCGCCCGGTCAGACGCCACTGCAGGATGTGGGCGATCATCAGCGCGTAGACGCCGACCATGACGAGCGCCCGCACGCGGCGTCGGCGCGCCAGGCGGGCGGCCCCCAGCTGGACGGCCTGGGGAAGGGCAACGGACCGGGCCCCGGGTTTGAGCGGGACCTTTCTGGGCAGGGGGCGGCTCAAACGTCCCTCCGCGGGCCCGGCCGCGACGCCGGCGCCGGGCCCGAAAAAGCAGATAATTCAATCCAGTATGCCATTGACAAAGGCCCGGGGCCAGCGCATTCTATAGAACTGGATAGCGATATCCAGTATTGGACGCCAGAGAGAGCGGCCCAGAGGGGGGCGGGGAGGTTCGTCATGGTGCTTAGCTTGGCCCGGAAACGTGTCGTCGCGCTCGTGGGGAGCATGGCCCTGGTCGCGGCGCTGGCCGGAGCGACGACGGGCGGAGGCGATGGCCCCGACTCGCCCTCCGTGCCCTCGACCCTGGCCGACTTCTACGGCCCCGGCTCGCAGGAGGGCCAGATCAACATCTCCCTCCAGGAAGCCCACGAGTGCACCACCTGCCACAGCGACTTCGACATCGAGCGCGAGCCCTACCGGCCCTGGGCCGCGAGCATGATGGGCCAGGGCGGGCGCGACCCCATCTTCTGGGCGGCCCTGGCCGTGGCCGAGCAGGCGGCGCCGTTCGTCGGCGACCTGTGCATCCGGTGCCACGTCCCGCGCGGGTGGATCGAGGGACGCAGCCAGCCGACCGGCGGGGGGGCCCTCACCGAGCCGGACTATGAGGGAGTCTCCTGCTCGGTCTGCCATCGGATGGTGGACCCGGTCTTCGAAGCGGGTGTGAGCCCGGCGATCGACCAGAAGATCCTCGGCGGGATCGCGCAGCTCCCCGTGGACTTCCACTCGGCGCAGTACGTGATCGACCCCGAGGACCGGCGGCGCGGGCCGTTCCAGCTCTCGCCCACGTTCTGGTGGCACGCCCACGAGCGCTCGCCGTTCCACCAGGAGACCCAGATGTGCGCCACCTGCCACGACGTGAGCAACCCGCTGTTCACGATGAACGCGGCGGGCGAGTACGTGCTCAACGACCTGGGCGCTCCCCATCCCTCCCACCGCAAGTACGAGCAGTTCCCGCTCGAGCGCACCTGGAGCGAGTGGGCCAACAGCGAGTTCGCGCTCCATCCCGTCCCCATGGGGGGACGCTTCGGCGGCAACAAGGCCGAGGTGAGCACCTGCCAGGACTGCCACATGCCCGACGCCACGGGCACCGCCTGCGCGCCGGGCCTCGGCGGGCTGCAGCGCGAGGACCTCCCCCTCCACGACTTCCGCGGCGCCACCACCTGGATGCTCCAGGCGGTGCGCAACCTCTACCCCGACGCGCAGACCGGCCTCTCCACCGAGACGGTGGCGATGGCCATCGAGCGCAACGAGGAGATGATGCGCCGGGCCAGCGACGCGGAGCTGACCACCGGCGGCAACGCGCTGCGCGTGCGGATCATCAACCAGACCGGGCACAAGCTGCCCACCGGGCACCTCGAGGGCCGGCGCATGTGGATCCACGCCCGCTTCTACGACGGGGCGAACCAGCTCCTCGCCGAGTTCGGGGCCTACGACTTCAACCAGGCCACGCTCAACGCCGCCGGCACGCGGGTCTACGAGGCCCACGTCGGGCTCGACGAGGCCATGGCGAATCTCCTCGGCGTGCCCGCCGGCCCATCGCATCTCTTCCCGCTCAACAACAAGTTCTACCTCGACAACCGCATCCCGCCGCGCGGCTTCACCAACGCGGCCTACGCCGCGGCCCAGTGCGCCCCGGTCGGGCACGCGTACACCGACGGCCAGTACTGGGACGACACGCGGTTCATCGTGCCCCCGGGCGCCGCCCGGGCCCGCGTCGTCGTCTACTACCAGACCATCACGCGCGAGGCCGTCGAGGGCCTGCGCGACGCCAACCACACCAACAACGCGGGCCAGGTGCTCTACGAGCAGTGGCTGGCCACCGGCAAGAGCGCGCCCCTCGTGATGGACGATGTCGAGATCGACCTGACCGGCTTCTGCGCCGCCGACTTCAACGCCGACGGCGCCCGCAACGTCCGCGACTTCGTCGCCTTCCAGACCGCCTTCGCCACCGGACGCGTGGAGGCCGACTACACCAACGACGGGGCGTTCACGATCGAGGACTACACGGCCTTCCTCGCGGCGTTCGGCGCCGGCTGCCCCTGAAACGCGTCACGAGCAACCGAGGGCGAACTTCGTCTGGAAGCAGACGTAGTCGTTCACGTTGCGGATGCCGTCGCCGTCGCAGTCGGCGTAGGGATCGCCCAGCGCGAACTTCGTCTGGAAGCAGATGTAGTCGTTGACATCCAGCGTCCCCGAGGCGTCGCAGTCCGCGTAGCACGATTCGGGCGCGGCCACGATCTCGAAGCGGTTCTGGCGGCAGGCGAGGATCTCGTTCTCGAAGCCGATGCCGATCTCCGGGAACAGGTGGTGCGTGTTCATCGCGACGAGGCCGCTGTCGTACTCGCGCGGGTCCTCCCCGGTGACCAGCAGCGTGAGCTTCATCTGGTGGAAGATGCCCGGCGGCTGGCGCAGGCGATAGGTGCCCGAGCCGGTGATGGTCAGCTTCTGGTTGTTGACGGTGGCACGCCAGTCGATGCCCGTCACGTCGTAGTAGTCGTAGAGCGGATCGGAGTGCGAGTAGGTGAGCGTGAACGGACCGGAGACCGGCCCGGTGAACTCGTGGTACGGGCACAGGCAGGGCGGGAGGCAGTACTTGAGCGTCAGGGCGCTCTCGGGCTGGAGCGCGTAGCGCTGCGGCGACTGGGCCAGCGCCAGGCCCGGGGGGGCGGCGAGGCATGCGACGGCCGCGAGAATCGACAGCGTCTTCATGGGGCACCTCCGGCGAGGATCCGCTTGTCCATTCTCGCCCCAAACGGGCCGGCGGACAAGGGGGAAGTTTCCCCGAACACCGGCACGGGCCGGTTCTCAGGAATGAGAACGCGTCATGACGCCCATCCTCGGGCGTTTCGGGTACCCCGACGCCGCGTCTGCCCCGGTCCCGCGCCGCCCGCGGGGCCCCAGGATCATCAGCAGCCGAGCGCGAAGTTGGTCTGGAAACAGATGTAGTCGTTGACGTTTCGCACACCGTTGCCATCGCAGTCGGAGTAGGGGTCGCTCAGGGCGAACTTGGTCTGGAAGCAGATGTAATCGTTCACGTTGAGCGCGCCGGACTCGTCGCAGTCGGGGTAGCAGGTGCACGTGCGCCAGGGGAAGGCGTACGCGGCGCCGGCGTCGGTGCCGGCGATGTCGTGCTGGCGGGCGCCGACAAAGGCGTGGTTGCCATGGAGCGCGACGAAGCAGCCGAAGAGGTCGCCGGCCAAGCCATCGGGGGGGAGGAGCTTGCCGTGCTCGACCCACGTGGCGCCGATCTTCTCGTGCAGGTACGCCGCGCCGACGTTGACGATGGTGGGCGAGTCGCCGTTGATGGCGCCGGAGAGGACGACGTTGCCATCGGTGGCGACGCTGAAGCCGATCTCGTTGCCGGTCTGCGCGTCGGAGGCGGTGAGGGTGGTCTCGTGGGCCCAGGTGGTGCCGCTGCGCCGGTAGACATACGTGGCGCCCGCGCTGGTCAGCCCGCCGGGGTCGGCCAGGTCGGCCCCCACGACGGCCAGGTCGCCCTTGAGCGCGACGCCGATGCCGAAGCGGTCCGGGCCCGTGAGGTCGGCCCCGATGAGCTTGGCCTCCTGCACCCAGACGGTCCCATCCTGGCGGAAGACATAGGCGAAACCGCAGTTGACGACCGGCGTGTCGCCCAGCCACGCGCCGATGAGCGCCCGCCCGCCGTCGAGGGCGACGGTGAAGGCGAACTCGTCATCCGCGACCGGATCGTCGGCGACGAGGCGGGCCACCTGGCTCCACGTGTTGCCGGTGCGCTGGAAGACATAGGCCGCGCCCGCATCGGCCAGGGGCGAGTCCGCCTGGGGCGCGCCGACCAGAGCCAGATCGCCCTGGAGGGCCACGGAGTTGCCGAAGATGTCGCCGGCCAGACCGTCGTTGGCGGTCAGCTTGGCCTCCTGGACCCACGCCAGGGCCTCGCGCCGGAAGACATAGGCCGAGCCGGAGTCGGCGCCGAGGTCATCGTCGAACTTGGCGCCGACGATCATGCGGTCGCCGTCGAGGGCGACCCAGAAGCCGAACTGGTCGTTGGCGGCGCCATCGGCGGCGGTCACCTCCGCCTCGTGGACCCAGGCGCCGGCCTTCAGGCGGTAGACATCGACGGCCCCGGCATCGGCGCCACCGGCGGTGTCGTGCAGGGGCTTGGCGATGGCGAGGCGATCGCCGGCGATGGCGATGCGTCGGCCGAAGTTCTCACCCGGCTGGGGGCCGAAGGCGAGGAGCTTCTGGGCGGCGCACCCGGGCTGGGCCGCGGCGGCGGCGGCGAGCGAACCGAGCGCGGCAAGGGCGGTGACGGCGACGAGGCGCGTGGACATGGATCTCTCCTCCGGGTTCGCCGCGATGGCCCCCCTCCCACGAGCGCAGCGAGGGCGTGCAGTGTGCCATGCGGCGGGGGATCCGTCAATGGGCGGGCGCGGCGTCGTTCGTTGTGTCGGGCGTAACTCGTGTTTTTCTAGGTGTTTACGTGCCCGTGACGAAGTGAGAGTGGATCGGTGAACGGTGAACGGTCAGCGGTGAGGGGAGAGCCGGTGAGCGGCGTTCCCGGTGGCTCGCGTGGCACGGTGGCGCGCCCCGCGACGGCGCGGGCGCCCAATGATCCGCGCGGCCATGCGGACCTAGCCCCGCAAAGAACCGGCACAATTCAGGTCGTTTCCATCCGTTTTGGCCGCTCGCTGGGTTGGAGGCGTGCGCGTCCGGCGCTCTACCATCCGGGCCGCGGCCGGCGCGAAGGGGTGGGCTTTCACGAGGTGAGACCATGGGCGGTGCGTCCGGGGATGGGCGGGATCGGTGCGGCCCTCCGTCCCCTCCCTTCCCCCCCTCGTCCACCTCTGCCGCCGCCTCTGACGCCACGCCCCCTGCCGCGCCCTCCCCCTCCTCCTCCGCCGCCCCGGACTTCAGGGTGCTTTTCGAGGCCGCGCCGGACCTCTACCTGGTCCTGACGCCGGAGTTCCGGATCGTCGCGGTGACGGACGCGTACCTGCGCGCGACGATGACGCGACGCCAGGAGGTCCTGGGGCGTGCCTTGTTCGACGTGTTCCCGGACAATCCGGGGGACCCCGGGGCGACGGGGACGCGCAACCTGCGGGCGTCGCTGGAGCGCGTGCGGGAGACCGGGCGCGCCGACGCGATGGCGGTGCAGAAGTACGACATCCGGCGGCCCGAGTCGGAGGGGGGCGGGTTCGAGGAGCGCTACTGGAGCCCGGTGAACTGCCCGATCCTGGGCGCGGGCGGGCGGGTGGAGTTCATCGTTCACCGGGTGGAGGACGTGACGGAGTTCGTGCGCCTGAAAGCGGCGGGGGCCGAGCAGTCGCGCCGGACGGAGGCGATCCGCACGCGGGCCGAGCAGATGGAGCGCGAGATCTTCCGGGGGGCGCAGCTCATCCAGGAGGCCAACAACCGGCTGCGCGCGGCCAAGGCCGAGGCGGACGGGCTGCTGGCCACGCACCGGGCGCTGCTGGCGTCCACGCTCGACCCGATCGTGACGATCGACTCGTTCGGGATCATCCAGGGGGCGAGCGACTCGATCGAGCGGGTGTTCCAGTGGAAGCCGGGGGAGCTGATCGGGCGGAACGTGTCGGAGCTGATGACCGAGCCGCACCGCACGGCGCACGACGGGTACCTGGCGAACTACCGGCGGACGCTCGAGACCGCGATCATCGGGCGGACGCGCGAGTTCCAGGGCCGGCGCAAGGACGGGACGGTGTTTCCGCTGGAGCTGTCGGTGGCGCGCGCGGAGATCCCCGGGCGGGAGCTGCCGCTGTTCGCGGGGATCATCCGCGACATCACGGAGCGCCGGCAGGCGCAGGTGGAGCTGGAGCGGGCGCGGGCGGAGGCGGAGGCGGCCAGCCGGGCCAAGGGCGCGTTCCTGGCGCACATGAGCCACGAGATCCGCACGCCGCTCAACGGGGTGGTCGGCATGGCCGACCTGCTGCTGGGGACGGAGCTGACGGAGCGACAGCGGCGGTTCGCGCGCCTGCTCAAGTCGTCGGCGGAGTCGCTGGGGACGATCATCGACGATGTGCTGGACTTCTCCAAGATCGAGGCGGGGAAGCTCGACATCCTCACGGTGGACTTCGACCTGTACACGACCCTCGAGGACGCGATGGACCTGCTGGCCCAGACGGGGGCGCGCAAGGGCATCGAGCTGGCGTGCCAGTGCGACGCGCGCGTGCCGCGCCTGGTGCGCGGCGACCCGGACCGGCTGCGCCAGGTGGTGGTGAACCTGGTGAACAACGCGATCAAGTTCACGGAGCGGGGGACGGTGGTGACGCGCGTGTGGCTGGAGGAGGAGGGGCCCGAGGGGGCGCTCGTGCGGTTCGCGGTGAGCGACACGGGCGTGGGGATCGCGCCCGAGCAGCTGCACCGGCTGTTCCAGCCCTTCTCGCAGGTGGACGCCTCGAACACGCGGGCGCACGGGGGGACGGGGCTGGGCCTGGTCATCTCCAAGCAGCTGGCCGAGCTGATGGGGGGCGCGATCGGCGTTGAGAGCCAGCCGGGGCGGGGCTCGACGTTCTGGTTCACGGTGCGCCTGCGCCGGCAGCCGGAGCCGGGGCCCGCGTCCGCGCCGGCGGGCCTCGACGCGCGCACGCTGCGCATCCTGGCGGTGGACGACAACCCGCAGCAGCGGGAGGTGATCGAGGGGCAGCTGCGCAGCTGGGGCCTGCGCGCGCAGACGGCCTCGGCGGGGGACGAGGCGCTGGGGCTCCTGGCCCGGGCCGCGGGCGAGCGGGCGCCCTTCCGCGTGGCGCTGATCGACCAGGGCATGCCGGGCATGGACGGGCTGGAGCTGGGCGCGCGGATCAAGGCGGACCCGGCGCTGCGTGAGACGGTGCTGATGCTGCTGCTCACGGCGGAGGGGGACGCGGACCCGGTCCGCCTGCGCCGGCTGGGATTCGCGGGCCACGTGAACAAGCCGGTGCGCCAGTCGCAGCTGTTCGACGCGATCATGAGCGCGATCGCGTCCGACGGGCGGGCGGCGCCCGGTGCCGGCGCGCCGGCGGCGCCGGGGCCCGGGAGGCCGGTTCGGCAGGAGCGCATCCTGGTGGCCGAGGACAACGAGGTGAACCAGATCGTCGCGCGGGAGATCCTCGAGCGCGCGGGCTTCCGGTGCGACGTCGTGCCGGGGGGCGCCGAGGCGCTCCGCGCGGTGCAGGCGGGGGCGTACGACGCGGTGGTGATGGACTTCCAGATGCCGGGGATGGACGGGTTCGAGGCGACGCGGGCGCTGCGCGGGCTCGAGGCGCAGGGCCGGGTGGTGCGCCGGCCCGGGGCCACGCGCCATCGGACGGCGGTCATCGCGCTGACGGCCAACGCGCTCAAGGGAGATCGGGAGCGCTGCCTGGCGGCCGGCATGGACGGGTACTGCAGCAAGCCGGTGCACCCCGAGCGGCTGGTCGAGGCGATCGAGGTGGCGCTGGCGGCGGGCGCGCCGGGGCGGGCGCCCGGCGGGCCCGGGTCGGGGCCCCCCGCGGTGCTCCTGGACGAGATGCTGCGCCGGT
>CAYWOF010000119.1:0-968 GCA_964459825.1 uncultured Phycisphaeraceae bacterium
CTGGAACGCACTGCTGCGCCTGTATGGTCCGTTGCAGCCATGGTTCGACAAGACCTGGCGACCCGGGGAGATCGAACTGGTGAACTGACGGAGCATCTGGGCCCGAACCGGGTTTGTGGCCCGTACCAGGAAACCAGCAGCCGGGTCGCGCCCGATGCGGGTTCGTCGATACCAAAAACCACAACCCCCGGGTTCTGCAACCCGGGGGTTCTTCGAATAGAGGACGTGGGATGGTGTGACGACGCACCGCTCAGAGGCCCAGAGACACCGGGCGGGGATGTGGGACGCCGGCGATCAGCCGTCCTGAGCGGATACGCCGCCGGCCGACCCTGCCGCGCTCACGTTCCTGGCCATGACCATCAAGCCGAGTTTCCGCGCGCCCGTGAGAAGCCGAGTTCAAGTACGGAAAAGGCGGCGAGTTGGGGCCGCTGCCGTCTCCATGACCCGCCGGGTAATCACCCGCGGCGCAGGCGGGCCATGGTCGGAGGTCACGACGGCGACCATGGCGGCGCGAGGCTTTGATGAGCCCCCGTGACGGGGGTCTCAACCCAGTAGCGACGCACGAGTGCAGCCAGATTCGAGCCGTCCAGTGTATGATTGGCATCATGGCAGTCCCAACGAAGCAGCAGATGAGATGGCTGTGGACCGTCTGGATCGCAAGCGTCGTGTTGATCGCCGTTTCCTCCCTGGTCCCGGAGTTGATCCGCATGCCGCGCACGGGAATGGTGACCAACTTCGTCGCGTTGGGGCTGTTGGCGACGTTGTTGCCCGCGCTGTGGCGAGCCCAAGGCGGGTTCCTACTGGCTTGTGCTGCGGGGCTTTCGGCTCTCGCGGTGGGCGGATCGGCGGCTTTTCTGGTTGTGGCGCTGGCCTTCGATCGCCCGGAGGCCTACCGCTCCGCGTTGGAGTGGTGCATGGGCGGAGCCATGTTGTCCGCGCTGTTTGCAGTCGCGCTGCGTCGGAGCCAT
>CAYWOF010000119.1:978-4481 GCA_964459825.1 uncultured Phycisphaeraceae bacterium
GAGCCATCGGCTCAAGCATTGATTCCGCGAGGGCGCGACGTCGGTAGGTCCAGGAGGGTAATGTCGCAGGTGAATAGTGGTCTGGTCCAAACAAAACGGCCTTGGCACGAGCGCCAAGGCCGTTCCAGTTGTGCGTGCGCACCGGCAGTCGAGCCGGGGGCTCGCCGTGTATTTCGGCGCGGTCGGCGGGACGGGAAACCGGGCAACGCTCCTCCGCAGGAACCCCCGTGGTAGCATTGCAGGATGACAGTGACGGCACCGGCATCGGCACCAACGACCAGCCCCTCGCATGGAACCGCGGTGTGGGCGGCCATCGCCAGCGGCGTCATCGGCGTCTGATTCATGCTCCACTGAACGGCGGTAACGCGGATCACCGCGGTTGAGCGCTCGGCAACGGATGGAGAATGACCATGGACTTTGAAGTCATCGCGACCCCTCACGCACCGCGCCCGGTCGGTCCATACTCGCAGGCCACGCGCGCCGGGGGATTCGTATTCTGCGCCGGTCATGGCGGGTTCGATCCCGCCACGAATCGCATTGTTGACGGAGGCGTCGGTGCGCAGACTCGCCAGGCCCTGAGAAACCTGAGCGCGGTGCTTGAGGCAGCGGGGAGCAACCTTGGCCGCGTGGTGAAGGTCACGGTCTTCCTTCACGACTGGAAATACTTCAAGGAGATGAACGAGGCGTTCGCTGAGTTCTTTGGGGACCGACCGCCTGCGAGGTCAACCGTACAGGGGGCGCGGTGGCCGGAAGGCTCGTTGGTGGCTATCGAGTGCATCGCGCTGGGCTGAGAGACGCGGGATGCGAACGCCCGTCAACAGGCTCGCGGGTCTCAATGAACAACCCCCGGGTCTCGGTGACCCGGGGGTTATCGAATAGCGGGGGCAGGATTTGAACCTGCGACCTCCGGGTTATGAGCCCGACGAGCTACCAGGCTGCTCTACCCCGCAGTCTGTGCCAAGCCTAGGGAGGCCGGGCGAGGCCGTCAACCACGTCGCGTGCGCCCCGGCCGTGGGGTCGCCGAACCCGCCCGTGGGACCGCTCGAATCCTTGTCCGCTCGCGGACCTGCCCGCATCCGGAACCGCCGCGTTCGCCGGCCTCCGAGCCCCCCGCAGCCGCCTCGAGCCGTGACGGTAACCTCCGGCATGCTCCAACGCGCGACCATCATCGAGGCCCTCGCCCGTGACCTCCCCGCCCACGACTGCTTCCGGGCGGCGACGCTCGGCGGATCCGACGCCACGGGCCGGGCCGACGACCGATCGGACGTCGATGTGTTCCTGCTCGTGGAGCCGGGCACGATCGAGGAGGCCGTGGCCGCGTTCGACCGGGTGGTCGAGCGGCTCTCGCCCATCCGCCTGCGCCTGCGCCTGCCGATGCCCACCTGGCACGGCTTCCACCAGGCGTTCTACCAGCTCGAGAACGCCCCCGAGCACCTGATGATCGACTGGGTCATGGTCGAGCGCGGGCAGCCCCACCCGTGGTTCGAGGTCGAGCGCCACGGCCTGCATCGCGTCCTGTTCGACAAGGACGATCTCGCGCGCCCCGGGCACGTGGATCGGGGCGCCATCGACTCGGCCGTGCGCCGGAGGGTCGAGGAACTCCGGATCCGGTTCCCGATGTTCCGCCACCTCGCGCCGAAGCTCGCCGGGCGCGACCTTCCGGCGGACGCGGCGTACTTCTACCAATCGCTCGTGCTCCGACCGCTCGTGGACCTCCTCCGGTGCGTGCACTGCCCGGAGCGCCACGACTTCGGGTTCCGCTACCTCCGCGACGATCTGCCCGGGCCCGAGTACCGGGCGATCTGCCGGCTGGCGTACCCGACGGGCGCTCGGACGATCAAGGCCTTCGCGGAGGAGGCCGCGGGCCTGTTCGAGCGGGCGCTGGCGCAATGGGATTCCCGGGCGGGCGCGCCCGGCGCGCCGGCCTGAGACGACGGATCGGGCCGGCCGCCTCACCTACCATGCCCGGCGATGTCCACGGTCAATGTTCTGCTCATGGGTGGGGGCGGGCGCGAGCACGCGATCGCGTGGCGGCTCGCGCAATCGGCGCGCCTGGGCAAGCTGTGGGTCACGCACCCGCAGAACCCGGGGTTGGCGGCGATCGGCAAGCCCGTGGATGTGCCCGTGAGCATCCGGGAGGCGTACCGGCTGGTGCAGTTCTGCGACCACCAGTCCATCGGGCTGGTGGTGATCGGGCCGGAGGAACCCCTGGCCGAGGGGTTCGCGGACAAGCTCCGCGCCCCCGAGCGGCTGGTCTTTGGCCCCGGCGCCGAGGGCGCCCGGCTCGAGGCGGACAAGGCGTGGGCCAAGCAGCTGATGCGCGGCGCCTCGATCCCCACGGCCGATTCGCGCACGTTCACCGATGTCGGAGCCGCGCGGGCGTACATCAAGACCCGCGACGTGACGCCCGTGATCAAGGCGGCGGGCCTGGCCAAGGGCAAGGGTGTGTTCGTGCCGGACGACCTCGCGGGCGCGTACGAGGCGCTCGACCAGATCATGGTCAGGAGAGTGTTCGGCGATGCCGGCCGCCAGGTGGTGGTCGAGGAGCGTCTCGAGGGGCCGGAGGTCTCGGTGCTCGCCCTCGTGGACGGAAGGAGCATCTACATCCTGGAGACGTGCCAGGACCACAAGCGGCTGCGCGATGGCGACACGGGCCCCAACACCGGCGGGATGGGCGCGTTCAGCCCCTCCGCGCTGGTCGACGATGCGCTCATCGAGACCATCCAGCGGGAGATCCTCGTGCCGACCATCGATGCGCTCCATCGGGAGCGGATCGAGTACCGGGGCGTGCTCTACGCGGGCCTCATGCTCACCCCCGCCGGGCCGAAGGTGCTCGAGTTCAACGTGCGCTTCGGGGATCCGGAGTGCCAGGCGCTCATGGTCCGTCTGCGCTCGGACCTCCTGGAGACGATGGTCGCGACCTGCCGCGGGCGCCTGGCCGAGGTGCAGCTGGAGTGGGAACCCGGGGCGTCGTGCTGCGTGGTGATGGCCAGCGAGGGGTATCCGGAGCGGGCGAGCCCGGGCGTGCCGATCAGGGGCCTCCCCGCGGCGAGCGATGTGCCCGGCGTGACGGTCTTCCACGCCGGAACCCGGCGCGAAGCGAGCGGCGAGATCGTGACGGCCGGGGGGCGTGTGCTGGGTGTGACCGCCATCGGCCAGGATCTGGCGGAGGCGCGAGCTCGGGCCTACACCGCGGCCGACCGCATCGACTTCCCGGGGAAGGTTCTGCGCCGGGACATCGGCGCGGCGCCCGCGCCGAAGTGAGGCCTCATGGCCGGGCCCGCTCCCGCCAGACGCGGACCCACTCATGCGCCTTGCCCAGCAGCGCGGCGTCGTAGGTCCGCCGAACCCGGCCGTTGTCGATGACGAGGGAATCCCCGTGCTCGCCGGGCACGGAGCCCAGCCGCAGCTCCGCGAGCACCGCGGAGCGATCGAGGTTCCGCAGCTGGACGCTCGCGAGGTGGCTCCCGCCGGTCAGCGTCAGTGAGGCGCCGGTCGGGGGC
>CAYWOF010000119.1:4491-6109 GCA_964459825.1 uncultured Phycisphaeraceae bacterium
AGAATTGGAGAGGGCGCCGCGCCGCCCCCCCCACCACCGCCGCCCCCCGTCCCGACCCGGACCCAGGCGTCGAGCGCCCGCCCGTAGGCCAGGGTGCCCGCGCCCTCGAGGGTGATCTCGATGCCCCCCACATCGGGCCCCGGGCTCGCGACGGCTCGCTTCAGCACGAATGTCGCGGCGTCGGTCGAGATGGCCGCCATCGCCTCGCTGGGGACGATGACGACCCTGGACTGCTCCGGACCATCTCCCACGGAACGGCCGACCAGTGCGAACAGGCGCCCCGAGCCGATGTCCGCGGGCCGCCCGACCCGCAGCCACCGCCGTTCCGTGACCGTCTCGACCGCTTCGCCGCGTGCCAGCCGCCGGTCGGTCTCAACGGTGATGGACGCGATCGGGCTGTCCAGGCCGGTGGCGGCCGGGCCGGGGGGGGCCGCGTCCAGAAAGTCGACGACCTCCACCTCGCCGAGCACGCGGAGGAGCGCCGCCACGCTCGCCTCGTCGGCCGGTTCGACGATCGGCTGGCTCAGACCCCATCGCCCCTGGATCCGGCCCAGGGCGATCGATCCACCGCCCGCCGAGCGAAGGGCCACCCGCGAGGCCTCGGGGATGCCGGGAAGGGCCGCCCGCTGACGCCACGCACGCAGCCCCGGCCCCGCGATGGACTCGATGAGCGCGGCGTCGGCCCACGAGGGGATGCGCTCGGTGATCGGCGGTTCACCGGGATGCTCACCCTCGACGAGGGTGCGCCCCGCGAGCGTCCGATCCGAGAATCGCAGCGCGCGGGTCGTCCCATCGGCCAGTTCCAGCCTGAGCTCGCCCGCGAAGGGCTCGACACCCTGCGACCCCAAGCCGCTCTGGTCGGCGCGCATCTCGGCGAGCAGGCGCAGCGCTCCCCGCACGTTGGAGCCGTTGACCGGCCATGGCGGGTGGGCATCCGCCGCCGCCCCTCCCGTCTGGCCGCCCTCGCCGAGCCGGAACACCCACCCACCGGGAGCGGTCTCATCCCGCTCGACGCGCTCCGTCGGGCGACCCGGTCGCGTGAGCGTGAGCGAGACGACCTGCGCCGGGTCGAGCATCAGGAGCGGCTCGCGCGGCCTCTGGGGCCGCCCGCCCGGGGGCCGGTTCACCACGAACAGCGCGACCGCGCCGAGGGCCACGGCCAGGAGGAGGGCGACGATCACGCCGCGACGGGACATCCGGAGAGTGTAAGCTCCGTCCGCGAATGTGCTCCGCGCTGCGCCAGCCCGTGGTCGGCATCACCTGCGATGTGAGCGAGTCATCGGGCCGCCCTCCGCGCGCCGAGTGCGCGATCGCCTACGCGCGGTGCGTGGTCCGGGCCGGTGGGGTTCCGGTGTTGCTGCCGCCGGTGCCCGGGCTCGAGGGAGGCCACGCACGGCTCTGCGGGGCGTTCGTGCTGACGGGCGGCGATGATCCGCGCACGGAGCCCTTCGGGTCGCCAACCCACCCGGCGGCGAGGCCGGTCCATCCGGATCGCCAGGCGTACGAGACCGCGCTGCTGCGCCTGCTCGCCCGGTGCCCCCCCCCCCAACCCCGGGGGGGGGTGTGGCGCGGCAAGCCGGTGGTGGCCCCGGGGGCCCGGGGGCCGGGTGGCCCGCCC
>CAYWOF010000119.1:6119-8946 GCA_964459825.1 uncultured Phycisphaeraceae bacterium
GATGGCCCTGGTGGCCGGCGGACGTCTGGACCAGCACCTGCCCGACACGCTCCCGACGCACGGGCGCCACTGGGGCGGCGAGCATCCGATCATCCCTACCCCGCCACCCGGTGCGGGCATACCGCCAACGCCGGGTTCGCCTCCACGGCCCCCGCACGTTCCCCTCCTCCGTTCGCCGGGCATGGCTCACTCCCACCACCGGCAGGCGGTGGCGGATCCCGGCGCCCTCGCGATCCTGGCCCACTCGGACGATGGCGTGATCGAGGCGATCGGGGACCCGGACCGCCCGTTCTACCTCGGCGTGCAATGGCATCCGGAGCGGACGGATGACCCGGTTCTGGGGATGGACCTGTTCCGCCACCTGGTCCGGGGGGCAGGGTGAGGGGGCGTGCTACGCCGCGCGCGCCTGGGCCCGCATGGCCCCGCGCAGCATGACGCCGGCGCACGCGTCGAGGGCGTCGCTCCACGCCCGCTCGATCAGGGGGGTCCAGGCGGGTCCGGACAGGTCGCGCAGGGCCTCGATCATGGCGTCGCGCACGGCGGTGTACGTGGCGGGCGTCGCGCCGCGCGCGGCGTGCCCGGCTCCGAGAGCCAGCAGCGCCGGCTCGATCGCGCGGAAGTCGTCGATGTCGCGCACGATGCCGCGCAACACCTTGAGCACGTACTCGCGCGCCCGCGCCAGGTCCGCCGGCAGGCGATGCCTCGCCCGGGGATGGCGCGCGAACGCGTGCAGGAAGAAGCGATCCACCAGCTCCCGCCCGCGCGGTTCGAGTCGCGCGAAGCTCGCCCTCACCATGGCGACCTGTGCCCGATCCACCGCCCGCCTCCCTCCTTCCCGGTCCCGCCCGTCCGCCGCGCCGAAGGGACGAATCGGGCGGCGACGGCCGGGTGTTCGCACGCGCCAGGCCTCTCCCGCCCGCGGCGATGGGAAGGCTGACACGTGCGCTAATTGTAGGGATTGTGCGGGCGTTTCGACGCTCGGCCGGCTCACGTTCCCTGCCGCAGCAGGGCTTCGATCCGCTCGTCCGCATCGCTCGCGTGCGGGTTGAAGCGCCCCACGACGTTTCCGGCCCGATCGATCAGAACGTGGGTGGGGAACGAGCGCACACCGTACGCGGCCGTCGTGGCCCCGCGCCCCGACTGGTCGTCGGCCCCCTCGATCTTCGTCATCCCCCCGCCGTCCAGCGCCACGAGAAACGGCAGGTCTCGCCCTCCCCAGACCTTCTCGCGCGTCGCCGTCAGCTTCGAGTCCACCTCCTCGATCGAGTCGGCCGAGTCGTCGTGTACCCCGATGATGACCAGCCCACGGTCCTTGTACTTGTCGTGCAGGGCCATCATCTCGGGCATGCCGTGCACGCACGGCCCGCACCAGTAGCCCCAGAAGTCCAGCAGCACGACCTTCCCCCGCAGGCTGGCCAGGGTCGTGGGCCCGCCGTTCTTCCAACCCTTGATCTGCGCCAGCTCCGGAGCGGGCTTGTTGAGCAGGTACGCGAGACGCCCGGCGCGCAGGTCGATCGCCACGTCGGCCTCGGACTGCCCGGGCCGGATCGTGAGCGGCGGCATCTCGGTGTACGTGTCGCGCCCGTAGCCGTAGAGCTTGTAGTCGCCGGGCGGCAGGAGCAGCTCGTGCACCCCCTCGGACCCCGGGCAGTCGATCGGACGCGTCTCCCCCTTGAAGACGTACAGGTAGGTCCAGTCGAGCGGAATCCCCAGGGTCGCCAGCGAGGAGCTCGTTTGCATGACCCGCACCTTGGCCGTGGACCGGATAGTCAACTCGACCGTCGCGCCCGCATCGGCCTCCGAGACCTGCCCGATCGCCATCCGGCCCGATGCCGGCTCGAACGCCGTCAGGCCCATCGGGCGGCTCTGGCCCGGATACAGGAGGCGTCTGGCAGGAATCGTCGCAAGTCCATGCTCATCAGTGACGAACCGGTCGTCCCCCCGCTCCTCTCCGGAGGCCGACACCGTGGGCCGTGAGCCCTCGCCGGGCGAAGGGAAAACGCAGTAGTTCCCCAGCTCCACCCCCGGCACGGCCTTGCCGGACTCATCGACGACCCGCACGGTAATCGACGAAGATGGGGCCGGCTTCTCGGGCTGCCCCCAGACCGACGGGACCGAGGCGACGGCCGCGAAAGCGGCGACGACGATCACGGGACGGGTAAACATGACCTTGGCCTCCGATTGGAGCACTGCTTGCGGACCAGTCTACTCATTGGATGTGCGCCGTCGACGTTTCACGCACGCCGCGCCTCCCGTTTCTCGCCCCGCGGGCACGGTCGATCGATCGGCGCCCGGCTATCCTCAGGCCCCACCATGGCCACGCCCCACCCAGCCGTCTTCCGAGATCTGCCCTACATGGGCGTCATCCGCGTGAACGTCGAGGCGATGAAGGTCGGCTACCGGATGGGCGACCCCGCCTGGTCCAACCTGGGGCAGGGCCAGCCCGAGGTCGGGGACATTCGCGGAGCCCCTCCGCGGGTCAACCGGATCGACCTGCGGCCTTCCGACCACGCCTATGGCCCGGTCGAGGGTCTGCCCGAGCTGCGCGAGGCGATCGCCGCCCACTACAACCGGCTCTACCGGCGCACTAAGGCCTCGCGGTACACGGCCGAGAACGTGGCCGTGGCCGCGGGCGGGCGCCTGGCTCTCTCGCGCCTCGGCGCCGCCCTCAACCGCGTGCGCCTGGCGTACTTCACCCCCGACTACACGGCCTACGAGGACCTGCTGACGACGTTCGATCGCGTCGACCCGGTGTGGGTCGAGCTGCGCCCGGAGCATGGATTCAGGATCGCCCCGGACGAGCTGGAATCCCGCATCCGGAAGGACC
>CAYWOF010000120.1:0-8936 GCA_964459825.1 uncultured Phycisphaeraceae bacterium
GGGAGCACTCGATACCCGCCAGGACCGTCAACTCGGGGTCGATCACGACCTGCCCGGGCGGCCCGGCGAGGGGGATGGAGATGGTCGTCTCAGCCTCCGACAGCTCGATGGAGTGCTTCCACCAGGCGTCGCGCGAGCGCCCTCCGCCCTCGATCCACAGGGGCAGCTCGAGCGCAAACGGCGGGTTGCGATCGTCGATCGGCTGAATCTGGCGGACCGTAACCCCCAGGGTTCCCTCGCCCTCGTTCCAGCCCCACGCGACGTCGAGTCGTGGCACGCCGGGGCGGAAGCACCACTGGTCGAAGAACTGCTCGAGGCTCTCGCCCGAGACTTCCTCCATGACCCGCCGGAAGTCGCCCGTCTCGACCACGCTCAGCCGGAAGCGGTCGACGTAGGCGGCGATCCCGCGGAAGAACACATCATCCCCCAGGCGGGAGCGGAGCATGTGCAGGATCGCGGCGCCCTTGGCATAGGGGTTGTCGGGCCGGCCGAACGGCTCCCACGGGTGGCCGTACTGCTTGCTGACCATCGCGGGCTGGTACGGGGCGTGGGTCCGGTCGCCGCCGGTCGTCCCGTCGAAGTGCCCGAGGATGCCCGCCAGGTAGGCCTCCCGGCCGTGGTGGTGCTCGGTCCACAGGTCGCCGAAGAACGTGGCGAAACCCTCGTTGAGCCAGATGTGCTCCCAGGACCTGCACGTGACCAGGTCGCCGAACCACTGGTGGGCCAGCTCGTGCGCGATGAGCCCGTCGAGATCGTGATCCGGGAGGTCGGCGGGAGCCAGCACCGCCGTGTCATACATCGTCGTGGCGGAGGTGTTCTCCATGCCCCCGGCGCCGAAGTTCCAGACCACGAGCTGCGCGTAGCGGTCCCAGGGATAGGGCTCACCGGTCAGGCGCGCGAAGAGCTCGACCATCGCGCCGGTATGGGCGTAGGAGGCGCGGGCGTCCCGTCCCCTGCCCGGCGGCACGTACACCGGCAGATAGGGTCCGGACCAGTCGTCCGCGGCCGGTTCGGCGAAGCCCTTGGGCAGGCCTCGTCCCTTGGCCACATCCACCACGTCGAACTTCCCGACCACCAGCGAGACGAGGTAGGCCGGGTGCGGCCGGTCCTGCAGCCAGTGGAACCGATCGCGAATCTCGGCCGCTCCGGGACTATCCCCCTTGAGCCGGTCGTGCGACACGAGGCGGCCGTTGGAGCTCACCAGGTACCCGCCCGGCACCGTGACGATCAGCTCCGTCGTCAGCCGCTCGTTGGGGAAATCGTGGCATGGGAACCAGTAAGAGTTGGTCTCCGGCTGGCCCTGAGTGTGGATCTGCGCCGCGCGGCTCGGATGGGCGGCGGACTGGGGCGTCCAGATGAGACCAAACGGCGGGTCCGTTACCGCGTACTCCGTAACGAGTTCATAGCGATGGCCGGGCTGGAGCGGAGGATCGAACGACATCCGCAGGCGATTGCCCTCGTGCACCCAGCTCGGCGCGGTGGCGGGCACGCCGGTGCCTGCGGACTCCCCGTTCGGCCCTCGGGCGAGCGGTCCCTCGATCCGCGCCAGGGATACGGCGCGGATGTCCAGGAGCTTTGCGTCCAGCCACAGGTCCCGAACCGGGCGGGCGTACGGCTCGATGGTGAGCGCCTGGGTCGCGGCGAGCCGGGGTGAGTCCATGTCCTCGATGTCGATCTCGAGGCGCATGTGGACGTAGTCCACCACCGGACTGGGCGGGTAGTTGAGCCTGTCGCGTCCGGTCGCGGCATCGAAGGCGTCCGCTCGGCGCTCCGCATCCGTCTGGCGTGCCTGCCCCGGCGCTGCCAACAGCAGGACGCCGGCAAGCCCGAGGGCGATGGAACGACGGCGATGATGTGCGCGCTGGGACGGGCTGGGAGGGAGTGGGGCGGGGATGGTCATGGGTGTGAGCTCAAGGTCCGGGCCGCGAGCGCCAGGCCGGAGTTCGCGGGCCACCGGCGCGCGCCGAACCGCATGGGATCGGCGGACAGCTCTCCGGCCGAGCACACCACGCGGGCCGCCAGGGCCAGGGTGGCGACGCGACGGACCGCAACGTCGCCCGTGGGATCGAGCGCCAGTCGCACCAGGGTGCGCGCGGCCTCGGGACCGGGTTGTGCCGCGAGGTGCTCCGCGGCCTCGCACCGGGCGAAGACGGTGGGCCCCGCTTCGAGCTGATGGAGCCACATGGCCAGGGGCTTGGTGATGGTCGCCGGCGCGGCCGAGGTGAGGTCCGGATTGACCACCACGTCCTTCGGCTTCTCGCGCAGCGCGAAGGACGCCACGGTCCGAGCCGTCTCCATCTCGATGACGAACGACTCGGTCGACTCGTCCGCGTAGGTGACCAGCACGGGGAGGGTGAGCGCGTAGGCCGGGTTGTCGGCATCGATGCGCTGGGTCTGATCGATGGCCACCCCCAGGGTGCCTCGCCCCGAGCCCCCGGGGTCTCCGGTCCACTCGATGGCAATCCCGAGCCGCGGCAGGCCGGGGCGGCGGCACCACTGGTCGAAGAACCGCTCCAGGTTCTCGCCCGAGGCGTCCTCGAGAGCCCGTCGGAAATCGTCCGTCTCCACCGACTGGAGCTTGTGCCGGTCGATGTACAGGCGCACGCCCGCCCAGAACGCCTCGTCTCCCAGGCGCAGACGGAGCATGTGGAGGACGATCGCGCCCTTGCCGTACACATCGTTGGGGTTGAAGAATCGATGGTCCGGGTTGGTGTAGCGCTTGGACACCATGCCGCCGAAGTCGGGGGCGAAGGTGCGGTTCATGCCCCGCTGGCCGGCCAGGAACCGCGCGATGACGCGCTGGTAGGCCCGCTCACCCGCCTCCGCGTCGTCGCGGCTCTCGGCGCGATGCCCGGACCAGAGCGCCTCGGCGTAGCTCGCCCACCCCTCCCCGAGCCAGACGTGCTCCCAGGACTTGTAGCCGACCAGATCCCCGAACCACTGGTGGGCGAGCTCGTGGGAGATCAGGCTGTCCGCTCCGCCGCGCCGGCTCCCCGCCGTCCCGGGCTGCAGGGTCGTCGCCGACGTGTTCTCCATCCCGCCCGCGGCGAAGTTGCGCACGAGCACCTGGGCGTACTTGTCCCACGGGTACGGCTCGTCGAGCAGACGCTCGAAGTACGCGACCATCTCGGGGGTGTTGGCGAAGGCCCGGCGAGCGTTCTCCTCCGTCCCGACGGGGGTGTAGACCATCAGGGGGACCGGCCGAGCCCCATCCGGGCGCGGGGTGATCGTCTGCTCGTCCGGCGTCAGCCCCACGATGGAGAACCTGCCGACCACCAGCAGAACGAGGTAGGCCGGGTGCGGCTTGTCCTGCAGCCAGTGCCAGGTGGTCCGCCCCGGGCCCGCCCGGCGCGAGCCCACCAGGCGCCCGTTGGAGCAGACTTGGAACCCATCCTCCACCGTCACCACGAGTTCGGTCGTCAGCCGCTCGTTGGGGAAGTCGTGGCAGGGGAACCAGCGCCGGTTGTCCTCGGGCTGTCCCTGGGAGTGGATCTGCGGCGCCTGGTCCGTCGGGCCCGGGCGTGCCGGGCGGCCGGGGGTCCACGTCAGGCCGATTCCCCGGGCGTTCGGGTAGTCCACGTCGTATCGGATCACCGCCTCGATTGTGGTCCCGGGCGGAACGGGCCTGGGAAGGTCGATCCGCAGCTGCCCGTCCTCCTGCGTGAACGGTACCGGGCTCGCCGCGACCTCGACGGCGGACACCACCAGCTCGACCGCGTTGAGGACAATCCGGTCGCGCGCCCGACCGATGGGTGTGAGCGTCAGGGTCTCGACCCCGGACATGCGCGGCGCATCCATGCTGGGGATATCGAGATCGAGGCGCATGTGCACGTGGTCCCAGTGGCGCGCCGGCGGGTAGACCGCCGGGGGCGGGGGCTCGGCGGCGAGCCCGAGGGCGAGGGTGATCAATCCGGGGATGAGCCCCATGGTGCGGGTCCTCGGGGAAGAAGGCGATTCCGGGCGTCCGGAAACCCCGAACGCTCGAGGGCGCATGGTACAGCCTACCGCCCACCGCCGTGGCCGTCCGGGCGTGGTACGATCAGCCATGCACCAAGCGCCCTCTCGGGCCGACCGGTTCCGCGAGCGTTACCGTTGGCAGGATGAGTCGGAGACACCGCCCCCGCACCCGACGACGGCTCGACCCGACGCGGGGTCCGCACGGCCCGCGGGAGAGGATGAGCACGCCCGGTCCCCGGGGGACCTCCTGTCATCGGTGGCCGATACCTCGGCCTACACCGAGTTCTACAGCCCGATCCCGGAGGGCTACCGGAAGGGCTTCCACCGGTACGTGATCGTCCTGGGCACGGTGATGTCCGGCCTGGGCAAGGGGATCTTCGCCTCCAGCGTCGCCAAGATGCTCAAGGACAAGGGCCTCGTCGTCGCCCCCATCAAGATGGAGGGCTACCTGAACATCGACTCGGGCACCCTCAACCCGTTCCGGCACGGCGAGGTGTTCGTGCTCGACGACGGCACCGAGTGCGACATGGACCTGGGAACCTACGAGCGCATGCTCGACCAGGACCTGTCGCGCCGGAACTTCACCACGAGCGGGCAGGTCTTCAGCGAGGTGCTCGACCGGGAGCGCCGGGGGGCGTACCTCGGCCGTGACGTGCAGTGGATCCCGCACGTCACCGGCGAGGTCAAGCGCAAGCTGCGCGAGCTGGCCGCCTACGGCGACGGCAAGGCCCCCGCCGACGTGGTGGTGGTCGAGGTCGGGGGGACGGTGGGGGACTACGAGAACGGGTTCTACATCGAGGCGCTGCGCGAGCTGGCCTTCGAGGAGGGACCGGGCTCGTGCTGCTTCGTGGCGCTCACCTACATCATCGAGCCGCGCACGCTCGGCGAGCAGAAGTCCAAGGCCGCCCAGCTGGGCATCAAGCGCCTCATGGAGGCGGGCGTGCAGCCGCACATGATCGGCTGTCGGGCGACCAAGCCGGTCTCCGACACGGTCATGCAGAAGATGGCGATGTTCAGCAACGTGCCGCTGCGCCGGGTCTTCTCCGTCCACGATCGCGAGAGCATCTACACCATCCCCGAGGAGATGCGCCAGGAGGGGCTGGACCGGGAGGTCCTGAGCATCCTCTCCCTGCACGACCGGGTGGACCTGGCCCATGAGGACCGGGCGCGCGAGCGCTGGACGGGCTTTGTCCGGCAGCTGCGGGCGCCGCGGCGCCGGCGCCTGTGCATCGGCATCACGGGCAAGTACGCCGCGCTCCGCGACGCGTACGCCTCCATCGACAAGGCCCTGGAGCACTGCGCCGTCCACCTGGCCTGCGACATCGAGACCCGCTGGATCGACACCACCGACATCACCGAGGCCGATGTCGCGAAACGGGTCGAGGGCGCCGACGCGATCATCGTGCCCGGCGGGTTCGGCACGCGCGGCATCGAGGGCAAGATCGCCTGCGTCCGCCATTGCCGGGAGACCGGCCTGCCCTACCTCGGCATCTGCCTGGGCATGCAGGTCGCCGTCATCGAGTTCGCCCGCAACGTGCTGGGGCTGCGCGACGCCCACAGCACCGAGTTCAACCCCCGGACGCCCGACCCCGTCATCAGCGAGCTTCCCGAGCAGAAGCGGATCGAGGGGCTGGGCGGCACCATGCGCCTGGGCGCGCAGGATGTCGCGCTCCGGCCGGGCACGCTCGCGAGCTTCCTCTTCGACGGCCGGCCCCACATCCGCGAGCGGTTCCGCCACCGGTACGAGGTGGACCCTCGATACATCGACCGGCTCGAGCAGGCGGGCATGGTGTTCTCGGGACGTCACCCCAGTCACCCCATCATGCAGATCATGGAGCTGCCGCAGACGCCCGGACCCGCCGGCGCGTCCCACCGCTACTTCATCGGGGGGCAGTTCCATCCCAAGCTGACCAGCCGGCCGCTCTCGCCCCAGCCCCTGTTCATGGGCCTCGTGGCGGCCGCGGTCGAGCGTCGCGCCGGCCCCGAAGCGATCGCCGACCCGCAGATCGCCCGGTGGATTCGACGGGCGATGCCGACTCCCTCGTCAGCCTCCGCGGGTCGGAGTGTCGCACGCCAGCCCGTCTGACCCCGGATCGCTGGGACCGAGAACCCTCCGCGGGCCGGCGCTGGGCCGGGCGCTCGCGTGGGGACTGTGCGGGCTGCGCTCGCGCCCGGCAGGCCTTCGGGCGCGGCCTGGGGGTGCCCGCCGAACTCCGGCGCGGATCGCGACGATGCCTCCGGCGGCGCTGGGGGGCCGCATGACCTGCCCGGCCCACCGAGGGGAGGCTCGATGGCCACGGCGAGGCGAGACTGGGGAGATTCCGACGCGCCCACCGGCGGGTTCTGCGTCCCTCCGCCCCGCGCCCCCGGCACGCCGGGCGGTGGCTTCGGCGAGGGTCCCGAGCCCGGCGACCGACCGGCCACGACGCGGGCCGCCCGTGCCAGGGGCGTCCGCTTCGAGGCGGACCTCGACGCCAGCGAACTGGATGACCGTGAGCGTCCGGGCCCAACCTGGACCGCCCGGGGCCGGGAGCTGAGTCGGGCCGCCCTCACCCTGCGCACCCGGCGCATGTGCTACGTGGGCCGCCTGATTCTGGTGGCCGTGCACCTCGTGGACGACCAACCGGCCCCCCTGCTGGGGCGGGTGGCCGTCTGCGAGTACGACGGCGATGGCATGTACCGGGTGGAGCTCGAACTCCTCCCGGTGCCCGAGCGGGACGCGATCCGGGCGTGGGTCGAGGCGCGCGGCGCACGACACTCCCGCCCGGGTCCGGTGCGCCCCGCCGCTTGACGCGGGGCTCCGCCGCGCCCAGCCTATTGTCCCGATGCGCCTGCTGAGAACGCTCGCCGACCTTCGTGCCCACGCGGGTTCCTTGGGGAAGAGCCCGACGACCGGCGGGGTGCTCGTGCCCACGATGGGCGCTCTGCACGACGGTCACGGAGCCCTGATCCGCGCCGGCGTGGCCGAGGCGGTCCGGCGGCGCGAGCCCGCCGGGTGCCTGGTCACGATCTTCGTCAACCCGACGCAGTTCGCCGACCCCGCGGACCTGGCTCGCTACCCCCGCACGCTCGACGACGATCTCGCGCTCTGCGAGAGGTCGGGCGCGGCGGCGGTGTTCGCGCCGGACGTGGAGAGCGTCTACCCCCCGGACGAGCCCGGCGCGGCGCCCCCGGTCCCGCTCCCGGCCGTCGCCACCGAGCCGGGACTGGAGGATGCGCACCGCCCCGGGCATTTCGCGGGGGTCTGCCGCGTGGTCGCACGCCTCTTCCGGTTGCTCGGCCCGAGCGCGGCCGTCTTTGGCGAGAAGGACTGGCAGCAGCTCCAGGTCGTCCGCGCCATGACCGAGTCGCTCGGGCTGCCGGTGGACATCGTGGCGCACCCGACGGTGCGCGAGCCCGATGGGCTGGCCATGAGCAGCCGCAACCGGTTCCTCTCGATGGAGGAGCGATCGCGCGCCCGCGCCCTGCATCGGGCGCTGGGGCTGGCCGCGCGGGAGCGCGACCGTGAGCGCGCCGAGGCGCTGATGCGGGAGACCCTGCGCGCGGCGGGGGCGCAGGTCGAGTACGCGGTGGTGCGCGAGGCGCGCACGCTGCGTCCGCTCGTCAACGCACCCGAGACTCCGGTTTCGGCTCGGGCCCTCGTCGCGGCGGTTATCGGGGCCACCCGGCTGATCGACAACGCTCCCTGGCCGTGGGGCGATCGCCCCAGCGGCGGGGGCGCGCCTTAAGCCTCCCGGCGTTTTCTCCGATGCGCGCCGTGCGAGCGGAGGAGCCGACCCGCCGCGCCCGGCCCATGAAGCGAGAAACCGACAAGTCGCGCGCGCCCAGCGACGCCTCCGGCGGGGGACGGGGCTTCGTGCGTCACGACCTGGCCGATGCGGGGGCGCCGTCGGCTCGTCGCAACGCTCGCCCGGCCGCGGCGCCATCCGCGCTCTCGAGCATCAACCGGCGCCGGCACGACCGGGTGGATCTCGATCTGCCCTCGCTCGTGACCGAGATCGATGAGTTCGGAACGCCGGGCAACCCGTGGAACGCCCGGGTCGTGGACCTGAGCCGCTCCGGCGTCGGCCTCCGGTCCCGGCGCATGGTCCACCTCGGGCGCAAGGTGTTCGTGCAGATCTTCGCGCCCGATGGCGAGGAGAGGAAGCTCCTCTTCGGGCTGGTGCGTCAGTCTCGCTACGCCGACGGCGGGGGCTACGCGGTCGGCATCGAGTTCCATCCCATGCTCACGACCTCCACGATCCGGGCGTGGGTGTCGAGCCGACGCACCCGCGTCTGAGCGGGCCCCCCTCGCGCCGCGCGTGTACCCTTCGGGCTCACCCCGAGGAGGCATGCCTTGCTGCGCACCCCGCTCCACGACTTCCACGTCAAGGCCGGCGCCAAGATGGTCGAGTTCGCCGGCTGGGAGATGCCCATGCTCTACACGGGCATCCACGAGGAGCACCACCAGGTCCGGCGCTCCGGGGGTATGTTCGACGTCTCGCACATGGGGCGGGTGCGCTTCACGGGGCGCCACGCGCGACGCCTCCTCGAGCGCCTCTGCACCCGGCGCGTCAGCGACATGCAGACCGGACAGTGCCGCTACTCGTTGGTCTGCAACGAGCGCGGCGGCGTGCGCGACGACGTGATCGTCTACCGCATGGACGAGGACGAGTTCCTGCTCGTGGTCAACGGCGCCAACCGCGAGAAGCTCCTCCCGCACTTCGAGGCCGTCCGCGCCGCGGGCGAGCTCGCCGTCCGGATCGAGGACGAGACGCTCAAGACCGCGATGGTGGCCATGCAGGGGCCCCGGGTGATGGAGCTGGTCGCCCGCTTCAGCAAGGAGATCCCCGCCCTGAAGCGCTACCGCTTCACGATCAAGAACCTGATCGTGATGAAGGTCATCGTCAGCCGCACCGGCTACACCGGCGAGGACGGCGTCGAGGCGATCCTCCCCGCCGGCATGGTCGGCATGGCCATGAGCCTGCTGCTGCGCGACG
>CAYWOF010000121.1:0-8900 GCA_964459825.1 uncultured Phycisphaeraceae bacterium
GACCTCGAGGCCCAGCGCCGGCGCGTGGCCGCGACTCTGGCCGGCAACGCCTCGGGCACGCCCACCGTGCGCGACGCCGTCGCCCGCCTGCCCGAGCCCCTGCGCGCCCGCATCCTCGACGCCGCCTCCGCCCTGCGCGCCACCCTCGAGCGCCTCGGCGCTGAGCACGCCGTCCTGCGCGCCACCTCCCGCGCCCTCAGCGCCCACATGCAGGGCCTGCTCATGCAGGTCGGGCGACGCCTGGCCGACCCCCCCACCTACGGCCCCCTCGGCGCACGCGGGCACGGCGCGCCCGTCCCCTGCGGCCTGGACACCACCCGCTAGCCGGAGATTCGCCCCATGGGACTCAGCGCGGCCCTCCAGATCGGCAACTCGGCCCTCACCGCCAGCCAGCTCGCGCTCCAGGTCGCCGGCAACAACCTCGCCAACGCCGCCACCCCCGGCTACACCCGCCAGGTCGCCATCCTCGCGCCCTCGCGCAGCGACGCCGGCGGCGGCCTGTCCGTCGGCACGGGCGTTCGCATCCACGACATCCGGCGGCAGGTCGACGAGGCCCTCCAGCAGCGCCTCCGCGCCAGCGTCTCCGAAGAGTCCGCGGCCCACGAGCGCGTCGGCGTGCTCGCCTCGCTGGAGGCCTCCCTCAACGAGCTGTCGGACCTCGACCTGTCCAGCGAGCTCTCCGCCTTCTTCAACGCCTGGTCCGAGCTGGCCAACCTCACCCAGTCCAAGGGCGTCGTCGTCCAGCAGGGCGTCAAGCTCGCCGGCTTCGTCCGCTCCCTGCGCGAGGACCTCTCCGACCTCCGCACCCAGATCGACCACCAGCTCGCCGCCACCGTCCGGACCGCCCAGGACCTCCTCCCGGAGATCGCCACCCTCAACCAGGCCATCGTCTCCGCCGAGCTCGGCGGCTCCACCGCCAGCGCCCTGCGCGACCAGCGCGACGAGCTCGTCAAGCGCCTGAGCGAGCACCTCGACGTCAGCACCGTCGAGCAGCCCTCGGGCACCATGGACCTCTTCGTCGGCTCCACGCCCATCATGCTCGCCGGGCGCTCGCGCGGCCTGGAGCTGGTGTACGAATCCGGCCAGACCGGGCAGGTCGCCCGCGTCGTCGTCGCGGACGACCGCCAGGCCCTCGACATCGAGTCCGGTCGCATCGGCGCCCTCCTGGCGAGCCGCGACGGCGCCGTCCAGAGCACCATCGAGCAGCTCGACCTCATCGCCTCCCAGCTCGTCCTCGAGGTCAACCGCCTCCACTCCACCGGCACCAACGCCGTCGGCCTGACCGCCGACACCGGCACGCGCCCCTTCATCGCCGCCGACCGCGCCCGGGCCCTCAACGACCCGCTGAACACCACCCTCGCGGCCCTGCCCTTCGCCCCGGTCAACGGCGAGTTCACCGTCGATATCCGCGACTCCCTCACGGGAACCGTCACCTCCACCCGCATCGACGTGGACCTCGACGGCCTCACCGCCGCCGGGGCGCCCGGCACCGACGACGACACCTCGCTCGACGACCTCGTCGCGGCGCTCGACGCGGTGGACGGCCTCTCCGCCTCGCTCACGGCCGATGGACGCCTGCGCCTCACCGCCGACGAGGGCTCGACCTTCTCCTTCTCCGAAGACAGCTCGGGCCTGCTCGCGGTGCTGGGCGTCAACGCCTACTTCACCGGCACCGACGCGACCGACATCGCCGTCGCCGATCGCCTCGTCCAGGAGCCCTCGCGCCTCACCTCGGGCCGCCTCGGCCCCGGCGGCTTCGTCGAGAACGGCACCGCCCTCGAGATGGCCGCGCTCCAGGACCGCGCCCTCGACGCCCTCGACGGCGCCTCCCTCCGCGCCAGCTGGGCCGGCACCGTCCAGACCGTCGCGGGCGAGGCCTCCGGCGCCCAGACCGCCCTCGACGCCTCCACCATCGTCCGCGAGAGCCTCGACGCCCAGCGCGCCGGCATCAGCGGCGTCTCCGTCGACGAGGAGTCCATCAACCTCCTCACGTACCAGCACCAGTACGAGGCCGCCGCCCGCCTCATCAGCATCGTCGACCAGATGACCCAGACCCTCATCGCGCTCGTCTGATCCCGAACAACCGCGCCGAACCCCGAGAGCCGTTCCGTGTCAGCCATCCCCGCCAACCTCGCCCGCGTGCCCAACTCGCTCATCGCGCAGTTCTCCCTCGCGAGCCTCACACGCACGAACCTGCAGCTCTTCCGCGTCCAGTCCCAGCTCTCGACCGGACGCGCCATCAACCGCCCCAGCGACGACGCCATCCGCGCCGCCGCCATCGACACCCTCGACGAGCGCACCGAGCGCGCCGCGCAGCGCCTCCGCAACCTCGACGAGGCCACCACCCGCCTGGACCTGCTCGACACCGCCCTGGGCGACCTCTCCGACATCGTCCTCCAGGCCAAGGAGATCGCCTCCTCCCAGGTCGGACTCGGCACCACCCCCGAGCAGCGCCGCGGCCAGGCCGTCGTCGTCGACTCCCTCATCGACGCCGTCTACGACATCCTCAACCGGCGCACCGGCACCGGCCACCTCTTCGGCGGCTCCAGCCCCGGCGAGGCCCCCATGCAGGCCTTCCTCGGCGGCTTCCGCTACACCGGCGCCAGCGCCGACCTCTTCAGCGACCTCGGCCTTCGCACCGAAGTCCCCGTCGGCCTCGGCCAGCAGGCCGTCGGCACCGCCCAGGCCCGCATCCGCGGCCTCGTCGACCTCGACCCCCGGCTCACCGCCGACACACGCCTCCAGGATGTCCGCGGCGGACGCGGCCTGGGCGTCACCCCCGGCCCCCTCCAGTTCTCCTTCGACGGCGGACCCCTCGCGACCGTGGACCTCGCCCACGCCACCAGCGCCGGCGATGTCGCCGCCGCCCTCACCGCCGCCATCCGCCAGTACGAGTCCGACCAGGGAGTCACCATCCTCGGCCCGGGCGCCGTGGCGTACGCCGGCGGCGGCTTCTCGATCGACGTCGTCTCCGGCGCGCCCGGCCCCGATCCGGTGCTCGCCTTCTTCGACGTGGGAACCGGGACCGCCGGGCAGGACCTGGGGCTGGTCCCGGCCGGGGGCGCCGGATCGGCGTTCACCGCCGCCGCGCCCGATGGCGAGGACCTCGACCCGCGCCTCACCTGGTTCACACCGGTCGCGGCCCTGGCGGCCCTCACCTCCCCGCTGGGCACGCTGCGACTGAGCAACGTGGGACGCTCCCGCGACATCGACCTGTCCGGCGCCGAACGCCTGCAGGACATCCGCAACGCCCTGGAGGGTGCGGGACTGGGCGTCCGCGTCGCCATCAACGACGACGGCACCGGCCTCGACGTCCTCAACGACACCGCCACCAGCACCGCGCAATCGCTCTCCATCTCCGACATCTCGGGTGGCGCCACCACGGCCGAGCGCCTCGGCATCCGCTCCATGGCCCCCGACACACGCCTGAGCGAGTTCAACGGCGGGCGCGGGGTGCGCATCGTGGATGGAACGATCAACCCCGCCACCGGCCTCCCCGACCCGGCCGCGGACATCGACTTTCGCATCCACCTCGGCGACGGGCGCGAGGTCACCGTGGACCTTCGCCCGCAGGACATCCTGTCCGTCCAGACGCTCGTCGACCGGATCAACGCCGAGATCGCCGCCCAGGGCGTCGCCCCCGCCGACCTCGCCGCCAGTCTGGGCGCCGATGCCAACGGGATCGTGCTGACCCAGAACGCCTCGTACACCCAGCCCATCCGTGTCGAGGCCCTGAACAACTCCCCCGCCGCGGAGGACCTGGGCCTCCTCGAAGGCACGTACGACGCGTCGTCGGCAAGTTTGACGGGCGCCGATCGCGCAAGAGTCGCCGTGAGCAGCGTCCTCGGCGGGCTCATCCGCCTGCGCGACGCTCTCAACGCGGACGACACGCCTGGCATCACCCTTGCAGGGGGAGAGCTCGAAGACCTCGTCGACGAGACGGCCCAGAGCCGCGCCCTCATCGGAAGCTACACCCGTCGCGTCGAGGCCGAGATCGTCCGTCAGGAGGACCTGTCGGTGTTCGACGACCAGACCAGGAGCCAGCTGCGGGACATGGACTTCGCCGAGGCCGCGACGCGCTTCAGCCAGCTCCAGTCCCAGCTCCAGGCCGGCCTGCAGGTGACCGCGCTCGCGTCCCAGCGGACGCTCCTCGACTTCCTGGGCTAGCCGCCCGGAGGCCGGATTCGGATGGATCGCACCGGTGGACCCGCCTCGGCCGCGGGCCCGGACAGACAGGACGTCGGTCGCCCGAGGATGGCGACAGTCGATCCAAGCAGAACGGCCGAATGATCGGAGCGCACCGATGCAAGTGCGGACGACGCGGTTCGGGGTGGTGGAGATCGCCGAGGATCGGGCGATCACGTTCCCCAAGGGCCTCCTGGGCTTCCCGAAGGCCAGGCGTTACTGCCTGCTCGAGCCCGGGGACGACGCGTGCTTCTTCTGGCTCCAGTCGCTGGAGGAGCCGAGCCTGGCGTTCGTCGTGACCGACCCGAGCCTGTTCGTGCCCGACTACGCGGTGCCCATCCGGCCCGAGCAGATGGGCGAGCTGGGGCTCGAGCGGCTCGAGGACGCCCAGGTCTTCGTCATCGTGAACAAGGTGGACCAGACCCTGACCGGGAACCTGCAGGGCCCGCTCGTCATCAACACGGTGACCAAGTCCGGGGAGCAGCTGGTCCTGGCCGAGAAACGCTGGACCACGCGCCACCCGCTGATGAAGGTCGCGGAGCCGGCGCGGGCCGCCACGGCCTGACCGGCGACGCACGCCGCCGGAGCGGAGTCGGGAGGGGGGGGGCGGGGGGGAAGAACGGCCGAACGGATTCGAGCCACGAGAGGCCCCGCGGGGGAGTGGGGGCCGGGTCGCCGGGACGGTGTTCCGCAGCGACCTCCAGCCAGGAAGGAGCCGTCGGATGCTGGTGCTCTCACGTCAGCGCGACGAGACGATCATGATCGGCGATGAGGTGGAGATCACCGTCGTCGACATCCGGGGGGACAAGGTCCGCCTGGGGATCACCGCGCCGACCCGGATCGCCGTGCACCGCAAGGAGGTGTACGAGGCGATCAAGCGCGAGAACGAGCAGGCCGCCCAGCTCACGGGCCGCCTGGAGAACGGAGACCTCGACGCGATGCGGAGAACCATCGCGCCGGGACCCCCCAAATCGAGGAGCGCCCCGCGCCCCGCCGGACTCGCCTCCCGGGCCCCCGCGACCGGGCTGGCCGGCGGAGCGACCCGCGCCCTCGACGGGAGACGAGGGAGCTGACCCGACACCCCCATGGCCACTCGTCACCCCATCCCCACGCCCGACCGCGCCGACGCGCCCCGATCACGGACCTCGCGCCGGACCCGCTTAGCCTCAATCACGGAGGATTGTCATGGCTAGGATCAACACGAACGTCCCCAGCCTCGTCGCCCGCGCCACCCTGGCCCGGAGCGGCCAGGAACTGGAGCTGAGGCTCTCGCGCCTCTCCACCGGTCTGCGCATCAACCGCGGAGCCGACGACCCGGCCGGGCTCATCGTGTCCGAGCGCCTGCGCTCCGACCTGCGGGGCGTCGAGCAGGGCGTCAAGAACGCCGAGCGCGCCTCCGGCGTCATCGCCACCACCGAGGCCTCCCTCTCCGAGGTGAGCGACCTTCTCAACTCGATCAAGGCCCTCATCGTCGAGTCCGCCAACACCGGCGGCAACTCGCCCGAGGAGCGCGAGGCCAACCAGCTCCAGATCGACTCGGCCATCGACTCCATCACCCGCATCAGCAACACCGCCTCCTTCGGCGGCCTCAAGCTCCTCAACGGCTCCCTCGACTACTCCCTCTCCGGCATCGACACCACCGCCATCGCCAAGGCCCAGGTCTTCGGCGCCTCCTTCATCGCCTCCGACACCCTCCAGGTCGACGTCGACGTCCTCGCCTCCGCCCAGACGGGCGCCCTCTTCCTGCGCGGCGACTACACCGCCCCCAACAACGTCTTCAACGGCGAGGTCCTCTCCACCACCACCCTCCGCATCGCGGGCGCCAAGGGCGTCGGCGAGGTCACCGTCATCTCCGGCGCCTCCCTCAGCGACCTCGTCGAGGCCGTCAACAGCATCACGCCCCTCACCGGGGTCGAGGCCACCCTCCTCAACCCGGCCGATGTCGCCTCCGGCATCGTCTTCCGCGCCTCCGACTTCGGCTCCAACAACTTCGTCTCCGTCAAGCGCCTCAACGGGCCCCAGGACCCCACCGAGAACTACTTCGTCACCTACAAGCTCGGCGACACCACCGGCTTCCCCAACTATCCCCCCTTCCCCTGGGCCACCCTCATCTCCGGCGGCGAACTCTCCAGCGCCCAGGAGGACCAGGGACGCGACGTCTCCGCCCTCGTCAACGGCACCCTCGCCACCGGCAGCGGCCTCAAGCTCTCCGTCAACTCCCCCTCCCTCAGCCTCAAGATGGTCCTCACCGAGGCCTTCGCCACCGACCCCACCGTCACCGAGTCGAGCTTCAACATCACCGGCGGCGGCGCCCTCTTCCAGCTCGGGCCCCAGGTCAACGCCCAGCAGCAGACCAACATCGGCATCCAGTCCCTCGCCGCGTCCAGCCTCGGCGGCACCCTCATCGACGGCACGCTCCAGTTCCTCAACTCCATCAAGAGCGGCGACCTCAACAGCATCGCCTCGAGCGTCCAGCGCCAGGACTTCACCTCCGCCAGCGAGATCCTCGAGTCGGCCATCGACGAGGTCGCCATCCTCCGCGGTCGCCTCGGCGCCTTCGAACGCAACGTCCTCCAGACCAACGTCCGCTCCCTCCAGTCCGCCTTCGAGAACCTCTCCGCCAGCGAGTCGCGCATCCGCGACGCCGACTTCGCCGCCGAGACCAGCGCCCTCACCCGGGCCCAGATCCTCTCCAGCGCCGGCACCACCGTGCTCGCCCTCGCCAACCAGCAGTCCCAGCAGGTCCTCCAGCTCCTCGGATAACCCCGGCGGGACCCGCCCCCACGCCTCCTCTATAGATAGCCCGACCCCCGGCCGGACCCGCCCGCCGGGGGTCCTCGTTTCCGTGCGAAGTGGCGAAATCCTCCGCGTCGTCAGAGACCCACTCAACCCACCTCCCCCCGAGGCCGATGCACGTTCGGCTGAATCGGACGCACCAGCGCCCGGTCAGCCCGAGCAGCGCCCGGCCAGCAGCCGGGCGGGGTCAGGGCCGCGTGGGCCCAGGCCCATCCGGAGGCGCCCGGCGCACGGAACGCGCCGGGCCACCGTGACGGGACACGTGGGCAGACCCCCTCGAGACCGCCCGTCGAGATCAGTTCACGGAGGACTTCGATGAGCCGCATCAATACGAACGTGACGTCCCTGATCGCGCAGCGGGTTCTGGGCCTCAACCAGGGCGGCCTCACCCGCTCCCTCGAACGCCTGAGCACCGGCCTCAAGATCAACCGCGGCAAGGACGACCCCGCGGGGCTGATCGCGTCGGAAAACCTGCGCTCCGAGATGAAGGCCATCAACACGGCCATCTCCAACGCCGAGCGCGCCGACCAGGTCGTGAACATCGCCGAGGGCGGCCTCCAGGAGGTCTCCGGCCTGCTCACCGAGCTCCAGGGCCTCGTGACCGCCACGGCCAGCAAGGCCGGCCTCTCCTCGGCCGAGAAGGACGCCAACCAGCTGCAGATCGACTCGATCCTGCAGACCATCGACCGCATCGCCTCCTCCACCTCCTTCCAGGGCATCAAGCTCCTCAACGGCAACTTCGACTTCAACGTCGACAGCGTGGACGCGGGCGTGAGCGACTACAAGATCAACGGCGCCAAGTACAGCGGCTCGTCGCTGGACGTTCAGGTGCTGGTGACGCAGTCGGCCCAGCAGGGCGTGCTGTTCATGTCGATGGGCGGGACCTCGATCAACCTCACGGCCGGGTCCACGTTCGTGTTCGAGATCGGCGGCGCCCTCGGCAGCCGCGAGCTGACCTTCAGCTCCGGCACCAGCCTCACCAACATCGCCGCCTCCATCAACACCTTCACCAACGTCACCGGCGTGGCCGCGACCAACTCCGGCGGGCTCATCAAGCTCTACAGCTCCGGCTTCGGCTCCGACGAGTTCGTCTCGGTCAAGATCATCAACGACGGCGGCATCACCGGCGACGGCATCCACAACGCCACCACCGGCAACACCAACACCGTCAACGCCTCGGTCGCCGCCTCCTTCACCTCCACCGCCGCCACCAACGGCTACGACGACGCCGGCCAGGACCTCGGCGCCACCATCAACGGCATCACCGCCACCAGCAAGGGCAAGACGGCGCGCATCAACACCGACTTCCTCGACGTCTCCATCACCCTCGACACCGCCACCAGCCAGGCCCTCGCCGCGGTCTCCGCCCTCTCCATCACCGGCGGCGGCGCCGACTTCCAGCTCGCCGGCAAGGTGGACATCGCCGGCAAGGTCAGCATGGGCATCTCCGACGTGGCCACCCGCAAGCTCGGCAGCAGCGAGCTGGGCCACCTCGACGACCTCGGCTCGGGCAAGGACTTCAACGTCGTCGACGGCAACCTCAACTCCGCCCAGCAGGTCATCAGCGAGTCCATCGAGCAGCTCTCGGCGCTCCGCGGCCGCCTCGGTGCCTTCCAGAAGAACACCGTCGGCGCGACCATCCGCTCCCTCGGCATCGCGGTCGAGAACACCGCCGCCGCCGAGAGCGTGATCCGCGACGCGGACTTCGCCTCCGAGACCGCGCAGCTGACCCGCTCGCAGATCCTCGTCTCGGCCTCGACCAACGTGCTGGCCCTCGCCAACACGCAGCCGCAGACGGTCCTCCAGCTCCTCGGCTAAGCCCGACGGGCAGACCCTCGAATCCGAGCCCCGGCCGCCTCCGGCCGGGGCTTTTCGTTGCGCGCCGCGCGCCGCCGCCCGGGGTCCCAGGCCCGGCCCCG
>CAYWOF010000122.1:0-8852 GCA_964459825.1 uncultured Phycisphaeraceae bacterium
GAGCACGCGGCAAGCCCGGGCGCGGCCGGGCGGGCGTACCTGATCCGGAGATGAAGCGGTCGGCCCTGGGCGTTCGGTTTCGGCTCGCCCACGGGCCGGAGAACCAGCCGGCCCGTGCAACCCGCGGCGCCGCGCAGGGGAACAATCCCCCGATGGCACACACGGTCTGGGTCGGGGCGGCGGTGGCGGCGGTGGGAACTCTCATGGGCGCCCACCCGGCGGGCCAGCCTGCGCCCCCGGCTTCAGCGCCGAACCCCGTGCGACCGGCGCCGGGGCGCCGGCCCGCGCGCGCGCCGGACGGGCCGTGGAACCACGAGGTCTGGTTCGCGACTTCGAGCGATGGACTGGAGTTTCACATCGGCGAGGAGGCCCTGCTGCGCCGGGCGAGCGTGCCGGAGGTGATCGAGCTGGCGCGGGCGCTCCCGGGGGCGGGCGAGGCCAATCCGGCGGGCGCACTCCTGATCTACATCGTGGATGGGCGTGAGTCGGACCGGGGATCGCCGCCCGGGCGCGAGGGGCTGGCGCGCCTGCGCTCGATCGACGGGGGCAAGACCTGGTCCGAGGCCCAGACGGTGCGCGTGACGGGCTGGCCGAGCGACGGACCCGGCGGCGTGCCCGTCGATCCGGCGCTCGTGCAGCTCGATGACGGCCGGCTGCGTCTGTACTTCTACCGGATGGAACCGGGCGGGGAGGATCGCCCCGGCATCCGGCCGGTTCCGGCCATCCCGCCGACGGGGCCGCGGACACCCGGCAATCCGGGGCGGCCGGCGCCCGGGCCGACGCCGCCGGGGGACGGGCCGCCAGCGGGCGGGCCGGCGCACGAGATCCGCAGCGCGGTCAGCGATGACGGGCTGACGTTCGTGCTGGAGGAGGGTGTCCGGTTCGAGGGTCCGGGGCTGACGGACCCGGCGGTGGTGCGCCTGCCGGGCGAGGATGGCCAGTGGCTCATGTTCCTCTCGCGCGGTGAGTCGACCGTGCTGACGCGCTCGCGCGATGGGCTGGGGTTCGAGTCCGACGAGCGGTTCCGGCTGGGCGAGGGGGGCGTGCCCGGCGCGGTGGTCCGCCTCGACGGCACCGTGCGCGTGTACGTCACCACGCGCGAGGGGATCCGGAGCGCCGTGTTCGACCCCGTGAGCGGCGCGCTGCGCCCCGACGAGGGGCGCCGCGTCGAGGGCCCGTGCGGCGACCCGAGCGTGCGGGCGCTCCGGGGGGGCGGCTATGTCCTGGCGTTCAAGCGGTTCATGGAGACGCCGGAGCGTCGGCCCTGACGGCGAGGGGGGCGACCGGCGCGGCCCCTACGATCAACCGCCCGGGCGCGGCGCTCCGGGCCCAACGCGAGAGGTCCCACGATGAACACGATCCGTGCGATTCTGACGGCGGCCCTGCTGGCCCTGGTCTCGGCGCCCGCGCGGGCGCAGGGCACGGTGGACCTGCGCCCGAAGTTCGAGGTCGGCGACCAGACCAGGTACACCATGGAGCTCGAGGCCGCGATGTCCGTGGGGACGACGGGCGAGCAGGGGGCGATGCGCCAGACGCTCAAGCAGGAGATCGGCTTCACGCTCAAGGTCAAGGACGCCAGGCCGGAGGCGGACGCGACGGTGGACCTGGTGTTCGACCGGTACAAGCTCGCGGCGGAGTCGCCGATGGGCAAGATGGAGTTCGACAGCGCCCAGCCGGCCGACAAGGACGGCGCGAACCCGCTGGCGGCGGCGCTGCGCCCGATCGTGGGCTCGACGCTGACGATGACGGTCGCGCCCGACGGGACGATCAAGCAGATCACCGGGGGCGAGAGGCTGGCCGCGCTGGGGCAGTTCGCGGCCCAGATCAGCGACCCCAAGCAGGCCAAGCGGCTCTTCGGCCAGATCCTCACTCTCCACCACGGGACGGGCCTGGCCCGCGTGGGCGAGTCGTGGGAGAACGTTGATGCGCTGGACATGGAGATGATCGGGTCGTTCAAGATGAAGACCACGCACACGCTCAGGTCGGCGAGCGGCGATGACGCGGTGGTGGACTTCAAGGGGACGATCGAGCCCGCGAGCGAATCGCCCGGCGAGGCGACCGCGCAGATCAAGGAGGCGCGGTTCGCGGGGACCTACCACTGGGACACGGGGGATGGCGAGCTCGATCGGATGACCACCGACCAGACGGTGGTGATGGACGTCAAGCAGCTCGGCCAGACGCGCAACGAGATGAAGATGAAGGTGACGCGCGCCCGGTGAGGGGTCAGCGCATCGCCAGGATCAGCAGCCCGAAGGCGCCGACGTGGATGGCCCAGACCAGGGCCGCGCCGGCGCCCTGGCGGCGTGCGGACATGCGCAGGAAGCCATCGCGGCGCAGGTAGAGGCAGACGGCGGCGCTGACGCTGGCCAGGCCGAAGAGCTCGGCGTACCAGACCGGTGGGGGCGCGCCGCCCACGAGCGTGAGCGGGAGGAGGAGCAGGGCCGCGGCCACCCCGGAGAAGAGCCCGGGCGTGAGGGCGAGCACGAGCAGCGCGAAGCGGGTCCGCCGGATGCCGACGCGAAGGTCGAGGCGTTCGCCGCATTCCGGGCAGAGGACGCCTGGGTGATCGCGCAGGTTGTAGTCGCAGCGCGGGCAGGGGACATCGCGCCCGCGCAGGAACGCGCGGAGCAGGAGCGATTCGTCGTGGGCGGGTGCCCCGGGCCCGGCCGGGGCCGGCGAAGCCTCGGGCGCGCCGGGGTCTGCTACGCTGACCGCACCACGCTGGAGCTCCCCGGATGGCACGATCGATCTACGCCCGGCTGCACGAACGGTTCGGTCCCCGGCGCGATCATCTGACCCGCCGCCAGATGCTGGCGACGACGATCGGTGCGGGAGCCGCCCTGCTGCTGAGCGGGGGGTGCGCGACAGCCGGTCGATCCGCGCGGGGGGCCGGCGGGGCGCGCCGGGTGCTGGTGATCGGGGGAGGGCTGGGGGGTCTGGCGTGCGCCCACGAGCTGGCCGCCGCGGGCGTGGATGTGACCGTGCTCGAGGCGCGTCGGCGCGTGGGGGGGCGGGTGCTGTCCATGCACGACCTCGTTCCGGGCAAGCCGGTCGAGGGCGGGGCGGAGTTCATCGGGCTCAACCACCCGGCGTGGCAGGCGTACGCGAAGGGGCTGGGCCTGGACCTGCTGGAGCTGCCCGAGGATGACGGATCGATGCCCCTGTGCCTGGGCGAGAAGGTGCTCTCCCTCGGCGAGGCCGAGGTGCTCTACGAGGACATGAGCGCGGCCCTGTCCACGCTCGACGGGCCGGCGGCGGAGATCGACGCGGACGAGCCCTGGACCAGCCCGGACGCGCCGCGCCTGGATGGCCAGACCGTGGCGAGGTGGATCTCGGGGCTGGAGACATCGCTCCAGTGCAAGCTGGCGCTGGGGCTGCAACTGACGGCCGACAACGGGGTGGCGCCCGCGCGCCAGAGCCTCCTCGCGCAGCTGGCCCAGGTCAAGGGCGGCGGGCTGGCGCGCTACTGGACCGACTCGGAGACCCACCGGTGCCGCGGCGGCAACTCGCGCCTGGCCGAGGCGCTGGCGGCATCCATCGGCCCGGAGCGCCTGCGGCTGGGGGCGCCCGTGGCACGCGTCGAGGATCGCGGAGACGCGGTGCGCGTGACGCTGGCGGACGGGACGCGCCTGGAGGGGGACGATGCCGTGGTGGCGGTGCCGCCGAGCGTGTGGGGGCGGATCGTGTTCGAGCCGGCGCTCCCGGCGACGCTGGCGCCGCAGATGGGCGTGAGCATCAAGCACCTGTCGGCGGTCCGGTCGCGGTTCTGGCGCGAGCGGGGGCGATCGCCGGCGAGCCTCTCCGGGGGCGACCTGTCGATGACGTGGGATGGGACGGACGGGCTGGAGGATGGACCGCAGGCGTGCCTGAGCGGGTTCTCGAGCGGGCCGGCCGCGCAGCGGGCGCGGACGCGGATGCCGGAGGACCGGCGCGAGGTGCTAGCGGCGGGGCTGGAGCGTCTGTACCCGGGCTATGGGGCGCAGGTGACGGCGACGCGGTTCATGGACTGGCCGGGGGAGGCGTTGACGGGGGCGGGGTACTCGTTCCCGGCGCCGGGGGAGGTGACGACGGTGGGCCCGGTTCTGCGCGCGGGGGTGGGGCGCCTGCGGTTCGCGGGCGAGCACACTTCGAGCGCGTTCGTGGGGTACATGGAGGGGGCGCTGGAATCCGGGGCGCGGGTGGCGCGCGAGCTGGCGGAGGCGGCGGTGGTGCGGTGAACCCGGGCGACGGGCGGAGCCGGCGGGGGGCGGGCGGCCAGGATCCAAGAAACGAGAAACTCCTGGGGGGTACCCCTCCGGGGTTTGTCGTTTCTTGCGCCTTGGGTGGGCAGGGGCGGCCGGGCTTCGACCGGCGCTCTCGGGACGCCCGATTCGGCCGGGGTTCACGGGTCCAGCCGTCGGGTTGTGCGCGCCGGCCTACCGGGCTCGCCGGCGCCGCGTGCCCAGCAGCGGCGCCAAGAGGACCAGCGCCGTCGCCGGCGCCGGGACCGTGAGCACGAACCCCTCCCGCTGGTTGGTCGCGAGGTTCAGAGCGATCCCGCCGAAGGTCAGGCCATCACCCGAGATGGCGCGCACCTGCTGCAGCGTGTAGCTGGAAGGGATCGTGACGCCGTGCAGTGCGGCGAAGTCGGCGACCAGGAGCATACCGGTGGCTGGCGTCCAGACGACTGCTCGGTCGGGCCCATTGAATCCGGTGAATCCACCGATGACATTGCCATCATCGCTGGTAGCCATCGCACCGCTGTCCACCGTCCCGGGCGCTATTCCCAGGTCTTGAGCGCCGCTCGATGTCCACCGGATGGCACGCTGCTCACCGGATGAGTTCGGGCCAAACCCGACCACGACTGTCCCGTCGGCATTGACAGCGTGTCCTTCGTACCAGACATACGGCGCGCCCGGCAGGCCCGGCAGAACCCGCATCCCCTCCCCTGCGCGCCAGGTGAACGCCTCGACATCCCCGAAGGGTCCGTCCGATTGGCAGGTGCCGATGATCGTCGACCCGTCGCGGCTGATGGCGAGAGCCTTGCTCAGCGAGCCCGTCGGACGTGTGTAGCCCAGGCCCTGCATTCCGCCCGTTTCCGTCCACCGGAAGGCCTGGCCGTAGGCGTTGGTGTAGGGCCCCACGGGGTGCTCGGCCCAACCCACCACCACCGTGCCATCCCCGCTGACCCCCTCGGCATAGCTCTTGGTCTCGCCGGGGAGCATGCCGAGGTTCTGCGGGAGGCCGCCGCCCACGAGGCGGTAGGCCCTGTAGTCGGGTAGCCCCATCGCCGAGTCGATCATGCGGCCGACGATCGTCGTCCCAAGGCTGTCGATCGCTTGGGCGGGGGTGTAGATCGGCATCCCCGGTTGGAGCCCGAAGTCGATGCGTCCCGTCTGACGCGTCCAGCGGAACCCGGGGGCCGATTCGTAGGGCTGGAACCCGAAACAGTACCCCGCGGCCATCGACCCATCCTGGGTCAGGCTCGTGACCCAGCCCGTGTCCGTGTTCAGCGCGTGGCCCGTGAACCACACGCCCGGCGTCTGCGCACCGGCCACGCCGGCGAGCAGGAGCGGGGCGGCGATGGTTGACAGACGAAGCACGGGACACATCGGGCGTGCCGCCGGCCACGCCGCTCGACCACACCCTTCCCCTCGCTCCATCTGGCGCAACACACCCGACCGGCTAACGCGGCCGTCGGGAGCACGGGATTGCCCGCGGGGCCCGGGAGGGCGCGTACCCGGTGTCAGGTGGCAGGCCCGTGACGCAAGCGGTCACCGGTCGGGGGACTCGAACGTGAAGATCTCGGCCTCGATGTCGTCTCCCTCGACGTACCCGCGTGCGAAGGCGCTCTGGAAGCAGAGCAGGTCGGCGACGGTGACGCGATCGTCCTCGTTGCAATCGGCGTAGCCGGTGCCGAGGGCGAACTGGGTCTGGAAGCAGAGGAAGTCGGCGACGGTGAGCGCGCCATCCTCGTTGCAGTCGGCGTAGACCGTCGGGTCTGGCTCGTGGATCCCGCCCGTGGACTCGGTGCCGGACTGGGGCACGAGCGAGTAGTCCTTGCCGCAGCCGAAGCCGCCCTGGTGCACGGAGGAGACGTTCTTGCGCTGGGTGAACCCGGGACGGTTGGGGGAGAGGAAGGCGCAGGGCGTCACGGTCTGGCCGGCCATCATGCCGTTGGGGAACGTCATCTGGAGGGCATCGGCCGTGAGCATGCAGTTGTTGGGGAGGGCCGGGCCGGGCGTTGCGTCGACATCTTCCATGTAGTGGGTGACGCTGGCGTTGGCCGGGAGCCCGGGCTTGTAGAGGTCCATGGCCATCAGCTCGATGGGAACGTCGAAGTGGTCGGGAAGGAGCACCAGGCCGTGCGCCCCATCGGCCGGGTTGCGCTTGATCTTCATGGAGATCATGCTGTCGATCTCGGTGGGCGTCTTGAAGGGCTGGTAGACGTAGAGGTACTCGCCGGCGGGGATGGCCATCCCCATGTACATGGAGCCGCCCTCCTGCACGTGCACGCCCACAGGATCGGCGCAGGGGCCGACCCAGCGCGTCTTGCCATCGGGGCCCTGGTAGTCGCCGGCGACGATGGTGCCCTTGGGCTTGTTGGGCGCGGGGCGGTTGAGCTGGATGCAGATCTGGCCGCCGGGCGGGACGGGCGGGCTCGTGACGTGCCAGTGCTTGTTGCTCTTGGGGTCGCGCGCGGCGGTGCCGCCGGCCGGGGGCTTGACCGTGACATCGTTGGCGTTGGTCTGGATGTACCAGGACGTGAAGTTATGACGCGACGAGGGCTTCACGTTGCCGCAGATAATCTTGGAGTTGGTGCCCTGCGCCAGAGCGGGCGAGGCGAACGCCGAGCCGAGCGCCGCCGCGACCCCCACCGTCACCACCGCACGACCGAGTCCGCGCGCCGGGCGCGCCCGCACGAGTCCTGGAGCCATTGGTCGATCCCCTTTCGTTGTCACGATCACCGCGCGCGAGTGTACCGCGCCATGGGGCTGGCCCGATGCGCCACGCAACTCGACCTAACAAAAAAAGAGGAATTCGCTGCGAACGGAATGCGAACTTGGCTCGGCCCGGGGCCCTCCGACGGGTTGGCCGGGGCGTCGGTCAGCGCGCGACCGGGCTGGAGGCGCAGGCGCGGGCCACGATCGCGATGGCGTCCTCGATCATCCGGGCCGTGACGTCGAGGTGGCAGACGGCGCGGACCCGCCTCGGCGCGGTGGCCAGCACGAGCACGCCCGCCGTCTTGAGGCGGGCGCAGAGATCGGCGGCCGTGCTGAGCGCGGGGTCCACATCGAAGAAGACCATGTTGGTCTCGACCTTCATGGGGATCGCCAGACCCGGGACGGCGCCGAGCCCCTCGGCGAGGCGTGCGGCGTGGGCGTGGTCGTCGGCGAGGCGGTCGCGGTGGTGGTCGAGGGCGTGGAGGGCCGCGGCGGCGAGGATGCCCGACTGGCGCATGGTGCCGCCGAACATCTTGCGGAAGCGGTGGACGCGGGCGATGATGGCGCGATCGCCGGCGACGGTGGAACCGGCGGGCGCCCCGAGGCCCTTGGAGAAGCAGCAGGAGACGGTGTCGAAGTGGCGGGCGTAGTCGCGCGGCTCGAGGCCCGTGGCGGCGCAGGCGTTCCAGAGGCGCGCGCCATCGAGGTGGAGACGCAGGCCCAGTTCGCGGGCGCGCAGGGTCACGCGCTCCACCTGCGCGAGAGGCCAGACGGCGCCGCCCCCGCGATTCTGCGTGTTCTCCACGACGACGAGGCGGGTGCGCGGGAAGTGGATGGTCTCGGGCCGGAAGAGGGCCTCGACCTGGTCGGCGTCGAAGAGGCCCCGGTCGCCCTCGCACGTGCGGACCATGACGCCGGAGAGCGCGGCGGGCGCGCCGGTCTCGTAGTTGATGATGTGGCTGTCCTTGTGGGCGATCACCTCATCCCCGGGCTCGGTGTGGGCCCGGATGCTCGTCTGGTTGGCCATGGTGCCGGTGGGGACGAAGCACGCGGCCTCCTTGTCCATGATCGCCGCGATGCGCTCCTGGAGCCGGATGACGGTGGGGTCATCGCCGAGCACATCGTCGCCGACCTCGGCCTCGGCCATGGCCCGGCGCATGGCGGGCGTGGGGCGGGTGACGGTGTCGGAGCGAAGGTCGATCGGGTTCTCGGGCATTGGTCGGTCTCAGGTGCTGGTGCTAGCGAGCATTCATGTTCGGCCCGCCAGCTGGCTCCCGACGCTCCACTCAGACGCCGGGATCTCTCCCGTCGCCCGGAGCCTGCCGCGCGGCGCTCTACCGCGTCATTCCCCGGTCAGGCAGGGGCGTGACATGCGGGGAGCGTAGGGGGAAGGGCCCGAACGGGCCGAACCTGCCAAGGTGACACCCGGACCGGCCGGCCGGCGTCAGGATGACGCGCGCGGGCCCGTCGAGAAGGGGAGGCACGCCGGGCGGCCGGCTGGCACGCGGGTTGCCTTTTGGGTCGATCGTGGGGCCGATGGGTCGGCCCGAGGTTCTTCAGACGAAGGAGGATTCGGACATGACCAGGCTTGTTCGTCGCGACCCGTTCGACGTGATCCCGGCCGTGGGGCAGATCTTCTCGCAGTTCTTCGACGAGCCGTTCGCGGGCGGCGCCTGTGGCTCGCCGCCGGCGCTGGCCGAGGGGACGCTCCCGCTGGACATCTCCGAGGACGAGAAGAGCGTGATCGTGCGCGCCTCCCTGGCGGGGTTCCGCCGCGAGGACATCTCCGTCGAGCTCCACGAGGGCGTGCTGACGATCAGGGCCGAGCACACCGAGGAGACCGAGGAGAGCGGCGAGCGCTACTTCCGGCGCGAGCGGCGCACCGGCGCGATGACCCGGCGTGTGGCCCTGCCGAGCACCGTCGTGGAG
>CAYWOF010000123.1:0-8802 GCA_964459825.1 uncultured Phycisphaeraceae bacterium
GCGGGGCGCCATCGCGATCATGGACCAGCACGCTGGCCGGGCCGTCCGCGCGCGAGCCCGTGAGGAGCGGCAGGAGCTGCACGCGGCGCACGTCCGCGGCGTCGCCCAGGTAGTCGGCCAGCCAGGGGAGGAGCGCGAGCGAGGCCATGCTCAGGCGCGAGGGGTCGGCCAGGGCGGCCAGCGAGGCGGCCCCGGGCCCGGCGCTGTCCGGCGGCTCGACGAGGTCGGAGCGGAGCACGCGTCCGTCGGGTGCGAACTGGCAGACCTGCCAGCGGTCGCCGGGCCGGGCCTGGTGGACCATGGCGTAGAAGCCGTCGCCGAGCAGGTCGGCCGCGGACGTGGCGACATCGGCGAGCGTCTCGACGAGGCTCCGGGCCGGGCGCCAGCGGGCCTGGAACTCGGCGATGCAGGCGAGAATCCGCGCCTGCCGGTTGGTGGCGCGGGCGCGCTGCTCGAAGGCGGCCCCCAGGCGGGCCAGGCGCCGGTTGGCCGAGGCGATGGAAGCCAGGAGCAGGTCGGGCGTGGTGCGCGTGTCGAGCCCCAGCAGGGCGCTGCGGGCCGCGAGGGCCTCGTGCAGGCGGGGCCCGACGCGCTCGACGCGCTGCGGGTCCAGCCCCGCGCCGGGGCAGAGCTCGCGCAAGGGGGGCGCGCACGCGAAATCCCCGGACCAGCCCAGGTGCAGGTGCGCGCACAGCGCGCGGGCGACGCCGACCAGCCCGATCAGCGCGCGGTGGTCCACGTCCGGGAGCGTGTCCGAGGGCTGGCCGTGGAGCCAGATGACGTCCTGGAGGGCGTGGGGCAGCCCCCAGTGCTCGGCCAGGCGCTTGCCGGCGGTGTGGTGGTCGAGCCCGAGCACCTCGCGCTCGACGCGGGCGCTGGGGCACTGGCGGCGCTCGGCCAGGCCGATGATGCGCTGGCAGGCGCGCGGCAGGATCATCTCGAGGGCGAGCTTGCCCAGGTCGTGGAGCAGGCCGGCGACGAATGCCTCCTCGGGCCGGACGCCCAGGCGCGGGTGCTCGGCGGCGATCATCTCGCTGGCCGCGCCCACGGCGATGCAGTGGCGCCAGAAGCCGGTGTGGTCGAAGCGGGCCGCCTCGCCGGTGCCCGGTGCCTCGTCGAGCGCGGCGCCGGCGCCGCGCCCGCGGTCCATCAGGTCGTAGATGGTCACGCTCAGCACGGCGGCCTGGACCGCGGAGAGGCCGAGCATGACCACGGCGCGCCGGACGGTCGTGATGCGGTCGCCCAGGCCGTGCTCGGCGCGACGGCAGAGGCCCAGCACGCGCGCCGTCAGGGCGGGGTCGGACTCGATCAGGTCCACGATCTGGTCGAGGTCGGCGTCGTCGGGGCTGGCGATCTCCATCAGGCGTGCGGCCACGGGCGCGAGCGTGGGCAGCGCGTCGATCTGCTGGAGGATCATCTCGATCTGTCGGGCCCGCTCGGGGTCGGGGCCTCGGCGTGGAGGGCCGTTCGGGGTGGGCGGTCGGACCGTCATCGGGCGGGCTCCCCGGTGGGCGGGCTACACCCCGGGGGTGCCGTTGACGCCCGGGGGCGTCGCCTCGAGCCCGAGCAGCTCGCCGACGCGGGCGACGAGCTTCTGCACGTTGAAGGGCTTCTTGACGAACTCGTCGGCGCCCGCCCCAATGAGGCGATCGACCTCGTCCTGGTTGACGACCCCGCTGATGAAGACGATGCGGGTCTCGCGGGTTTCGGCCCGCTGACGCAGACGCTGGCAGACGATGTTGCCGTTGATGTCGGGGAGCATGTAGTCGAGGATCACCAGGTGGGGCTTGAAGGACTCGGTGAGGAGCCCCGCGTCGTAGCCGGTGGACGCGGCCTTGACCTCGAACCGCCCGTCGCGCGTGAAGACGTCGGTCATGAGCTGGACGATCTGGGGATCGTCGTCGACGATGAGCACGCGGCGCGAGCCGCCCTCGAGCACCTCCAGCGGGATGTTGTTGGCGCGCATGAAGCGCACCAGCTCCTCGCGCGGGATCCGCCGGAACCGCGACCCGGGGACGCGGAAGCCGGTGAGGCGCCCGCTGTCGAAGCAGCGGATGATGGTCTGCTGGCTGACCTTGCAGATCGCCGCGGCCTCGCCGGTGGTGAAGATGCGCTTGCTGCCCCAGCTCTGGCGTTCGTTGGCCGTGGCCATGGCGAAGGCTCCGCCCTGGGCGGGGGCCCGGGCCGCGCCGGCGCCACCCGGGGGCGCGCCCCCCCACCCCCGACGCACGCCGGCGCTCCGCGGGTATATCGGCCCTCACCTTGCCCAACTTCACGCGGGCCGGAACCACCCGAGTTGTGTGGGTAAGAACCCCCCACCCCATCCACGATTCCGCGCGGCGCCCGCGGAGGTTCCCAGAATTACGCGGTTCCGTGCGTGCGGCGCCAGAGGGTGACCGCCTCCGGCTCGCGCGGATAGAGGGGGGATAACTCGAGGGGGTCGATCGGCGCGAGCCCCTGGGAGAGCCGGAGGACGGACTCGGGCGCGAGGATGGGCTCCACGATGGCGGCGCCGATGCGCTCGGCGGCGGCGCGGATGGAATCGGGGAGGAACCGGTCCGCGATGAGGGTGCGCGGGCGCAGGGACTCGACCTGTGGGCTCGAGACGATGCCGATCGGGCAGGCGGCGGCGATCCAGCTTCGGTCGGCGCCGAGTTCCTCATCGGTGCGCGCGAGGGTGAGGGGGTCCACCAACGGCGCGAGGGCGGCGCGCCCGATCGTGTCCCACCAGTCGCCCGGGACCCGTGGCGCGGGGAGCAGTGTGCCGTGGGTGGCGTCACCCTTGGAGGCCAGGCACACGATCGCGGGGGCGAGGGAGAACGGGAGGCACCACGCGGCCACGCACGCGCTCGGCACCGGCACGGTGCGCGCCCCGGTCGCCGCGGCGATCATCTTGGCGGTGGCGATGGCGACGCGGAGCGCCGTGTACCCGCCGGGGCCGATGGAGACGGCGACGGTTCCGATGTCGGCCGGGGCGGCGCCGCTCCGCGTGCAGAGCCGGTCGATCGCCGGCATGAGGTCGTCATCGTGCGTGGAGTCCCCCCGGAGCAGCTCGACGCCGAGGGTCGGCGAGAAGCCGTGCTCGACAAGGAACTCCCTGGTGAGGGGCCCTCCGAGCGCCACGCCGGGTCCCGCGAGGAGCGCGCTGCCGCGCTCGCGCGGGATCGCGCCCCTCGGTCCGGCCGAGGGGTTGCTCGTCTCGATCGCCAGCGTGAGGCTGCCGCGCGCCACGGACAGAGCCTACTCGCCCGGCTCGCCGCGCGCCCGCTTGATCGAGGCGCGCCGGCGCTTGGATTCCAGGCGGCGTTCCCTCGAGCCCCGGGTGGGGCGGGTCGGTCGGCGGGCCTTGGGCCGGGCCATCGCGCGCACGAGCAGCTCGCGCAAGCGCTCGAAGCAGGCCGACCGATTCCGGGCCTGCGATCGGAGCGCATCGCTGGTGATGACCAGCTCCCCGGCCTCGCTCAGGCGTCTTCCCGCGAGCCCCCGCAGACGCTGGATAGCGTCCGGGGCGAGCGCCAGGCGCGCCACCTCCAGGCGCAGCTCGGCCTTCGTTGCCCGCTTGTTGACGTTCTGCCCCCCGGGGCCCGAGCTGGACACGAAGCTCACCGCCACGGCGTCGGACGGCACGGTGACCCCCGGCGCGAGCTCGATCGATCCTCCTGGGGCTTCTGCACGCGGATCGGGTGGGAAGGGGGTGGACACGGTCGGACTCCGGGAGCGCATCATTGGAGCGATCGCTACCCTGTGCGCCCCGGAACCGGCCCGCGCCCGGCCGGGGGAGGTGCCCGTGCGATCGATGCCACATCCGATTCTCCTCTGCCGCCTGCTCGCGGCCATCGCGCTCACGATCGGAACCTGGGTCTCGCATCCGGCCGCCCTGGCCCAGAGTTCAGAGGCCCGTATCCCGGAGCACCCGGCGGGCGCTCCCGGCGCGCCCGATTGGCGCTTCGAGATCAAGCCCGTCGCGTGGTATGTCGCCCCCGGTGGCGACCTGCGCCTGCCCGGCAACGCGGTCGATGGCGGCGGCGAGCAGCACAACCTCTCCGAGCTCAACCTCGACTCGCCGCGCTTCTCGCCCGCGGGCGAGGTCCGCGCCGCGCACGGCGACTGGCGGTTCACTCTCGGCGGCGTCGGCTTTTCGGTGGGCGACCGGGGCTGGGTCCCGGACGAGTCCGGTCAGATCGGCTCGCTCGGGTTTGACCCCGGCGATGCCATGGTGTCCAGCCTCGACTTCGCGTCGGCGCAGGGCTCGGTGGGCTACCGCCTGTGGCACGAGGAGAAGGGCCGGACCGAGGCCGGCGGGCCGCGCATCGCCGCGGGACTGCAGGGCGTGGGGGGCCTGCGAATCTACGACATCGACTTCGAGGTTCGGGGGCCGTCCGACGCGACATCGTTCGATGATGTCCTGGGCGACCCGTTCCTGGGAGCGACCCTCACCCTGGGCTTCGTCGAGCGGTTCACGATCGAGGTGACGGTGCTTCTGGGGTACTTCAGCACCGGGGATGATGAGGCCTTCTCGTGGGACACGATGGTGGGCCTGGCCTGGCACCCCCGGCCGTACTTCGCCCTGGAGGTGGGGTACCGACAGCTGGCCTTCGACCTGACCAGCGGGAGCGGAGACGAGGAGTTCAGCTGGCGCGGAGCCATGGCCGGGCTCTATGCCGGGGGCAGCCTGCGATTCTGAACCTCGGGGTCCGCCGATGAGCGCCCGGTCGGGTGTTCCACCCCCAAAACTCGGGTGAGAAGCTGGCCGGTTGCGCATTGACCGCGGGGCCGCCTTCTGACATACTCTGTGCCGGTCGCGGCCGAGTCGTGAGGGCCGGGTGTCGTGGAGGCAGGAAGGTCTCGAGGCTTGGTCGGTGGCCGCTTTGGGGGTGGGGCGCGGAACGTGGTCGTTGCGCGTGGGCCGGTCCCGACGGTGAGAATCGCCGCAAGTGAGGGGCACGCCGGATGGCCACTATCACGAAAAAGGACCTGATCGATCGCATCGCCGTGGGCACCAAGCAAAGGCGAACGGTGGCCAAGCGGATCGTTCAGTCCTTTTTGGACGAGATCATCGACGAGCTGGGCAACGGAAACCGGCTGGAGTTCCGTGATTTTGGGGTCTTCGAGATCAAGGAGCGGGCCCCCCGGATTGCCCAGAACCCCAAGACGCTCGAACGCGTCCAGGTGCCCGCTCGCCGGACCGTGAAGTTCAAGATTGGCCGCCTCATGCGCGATGCGATGGACAAGTCGCCCACTCCACCCCCGGCCCGCAAGCGGGAGGCGGTCGTCGAGGTCAAGACCAAGCGGGTCTCCCCCGTGGCCAAGGGCTGACCCCGGCGAGGTCAGTCGATCAGGGCGGCCTGCGGCGGCGCGGGATCGACCAACTTGAGCATTCGATCAAGGGCTTGAAGCGCCTTCTCCCGCACCGCGGGATGAACGCGGATTTCATTGACGACCTCGGCCTGACCGTCCCGGCTGAGGCGACCGGCCAGATGGTCCAGCACCCAGAGCAGGTGGGCCTGGTCGATGCGGAACATGGTCGTGCAGAGGCACTGGCAGTCGCTGAGGATGCGGACGGAAACCCCGCGCTTGGCGGCCTCCGTTGCGAGCCGGTTGACCAGGTGGACCTCGGTGCCCACGGCCCAGCGCGAGCCGGTTGGCGCTGCGCGGATCGTCCGGATAATGAACTCCGTTGAGCCCGCCAGGTCCGCCCGATCCACGACTTCTCTACAGCACTCGGGGTGGACCAGAATCCTCGTCTGCGGGGCGGTCGGGTCGAGCTGGTGGGAGCGGGCGTTCTCCGAGGCGATCTGGTCGCAGTGCTCGGGCCGGAAGAGCTTGTGCACCGAGCAGTGCCCGGCCCACAGGATGGCCTTCGACGCCAGCAGCTGATCCGGAGCGGCTCCTCCAAGGGCCTCACCGGCTCGCGCCCGACGCGGGTCGTACACGCAGGTCTGGGACTCGGTGTCGATGCCGGCCTTCGCCGCCGTGTTGCGTCCCAGGTGCTGGTCGGGCAGGAACAGGACCTTGACATCCTCGTCGGGTCGCCGGGGTTCGGTCCCTCCCTCGAGGGCCCAGGCGAAGACGGCGTCCGCGTTGGAGCTGGTGCAGCAGGCCCCGCCGTGCTCGCCCACAAAGGCCTTGATGGCGGCCGTGGAGTTCACGTACGTGATCGGGATGATCCGTCCGCGCCAACCGAGCCCGGTCAACGTCCGGTGGATCGCCTCCCAGGCCTCGACGGTGTCGCCGTGGTCGGCCATGTCGGCCATGGAGCAGCCGGCGGAGAGGTCGGGCAGAATGACGCTGACCCGATCGGGCGTGAGCATGTCCGCCGTTTCGGCCATGAAGTGCACGCCGCAGAAGACCACCCAGCGCACGTCGCGTTCGTCGGCGACGCGCGCCGCGGTCTGGCTCAGCTTGAGGGAGTCGCCGGTGAAGTCCGCGTGGCGGATGACCTCGTCGGTCTGGTAGTGGTGCCCGAGGATGACGAGTCGATCGCCCAGTTCGGCGCGGCGCGCACCGATCTCCGCGCCGAGCGCATCGGGGCTCGCCTTGGTGTACCGCTCCGGGAGGGTGGGCTGCCAGAGCATCCTGGCGGATTCTAGGGTGGCCTCGGGCTCAGGCGGCCACGGTGTTGGCGGCGACGGGCTCGAATCGGACAGCGACCATCTGGGCCTCGGGGCCGGCGGGCACGCTGCGCACGACGCGGCCCCGGAGCATGGTCCGGTCGGGGATCAACCCGCCGGGTCCCCAGAGGATGGCGACGTCCAGGCCCTCGCCCTCTCCCATCGACCGGCCGGAACTGACGAGGAGCAGCGCCCCACCGTCGGAGACGTTCACGGTCCGGGCGGGGACGAACCGGCGAGAGGGAAGGTGGTAGACCTTCCCCGGTCGCTCGACCTCGCGGCGCGGATGGCGGCGACGGTCGGTCGTTTGGAACGACGGCGATCGGAGGTCGGTGGGCGCGGGGGCCGGCATGAACCGGATATCGGACATGCGGGGGCCCGGCGTTATGGCGGGGGCGGAGCGGCGGTGCCAAGGCCGCGCGGCGGGATGGCCGATAACACGGCCCAATGGACCTGAGCGTCATTATCCCGAGCCACCAGAGGGCGGAGAAGCTCTTCGCGTGTCTCGATGCGCTGGCACACCAGACGCTCGAGCCCGACCGCTACGAGGTCCTGGTGGGGCTCGATGGGGCGGACGAGGTGAGCGAGTGGGCCGCGGAGCGGGCGTGGGGCGCCGTGGTGGAACGGGCGTGCGACGCCGAGCCGCACGGGGGGGTGGCCCTGGCCGCGGGGGGGCTGCGGATCGTCACCTGCCGGCGCCAGGGCTACAACGGGGTGCGCAACGAGCTCCTGGGGCTGGCCAGCGGCCGTTACCTGGTCTCCCTCAACGATGATGTGCTTCCCGACCCGGAGTTCCTCGAAGCGCACCTGGGCGCTCAGGATGCGGCGCATGAGGCGGGGCGGCCGGCGATCGTGGCGGGCTACTCGCCCTTCCGCGTGCACGCCGACGACACGCTCTTCGACCGGCTGCTGCGCGAGACATCGATGGTGTTCTTCTACGACCGGATGGTCGGCTCCGGCGCCCGGGGACCGGCCCTGGATGGCGGGCCCGACGCGCCGGAGGCCGACGCGTTCGAGCGCCCCGCCGCGCGGGGGGCACGGGATCGCGACTGGGGTTTCCGGCACTGCTGGGGCATGAACTTCTCGGCACCGCTGGCGGCCGTGCGCGAGGCGGGCGCGTTCACGGCGTTCGACCTGGCGTATGGGTACGACGACATCGAGTTGGCGTATCGCCTGACGCGCCGGTTCGGGATGCCCGTGCTCTTCCGGCCCGAGGCCCGGGCCGATCACGACCACCGATACACGCCGCGCGAGGTGCTCGATCGTGAGCGCCGGCTGGGCCGATCGGCGTGGCTGTACGCGGGGCGTCACCCGGAGTTCGCGCGGGCCGTCTTCGGGCGGGATATCCGCGCGGAGGCCGAAGTGGCCTACAGCCGGGAGTTCGTGGAGCGTGAGGGTGGGACGGCCGAGCGTCTGGAGAGGTCCTTCCTCGGGCTCGCGGAGATCCCCGCGCGTGCGGTCGACTGGTCGGACGCCCGGGCCATCCCCAGCCGGGTCGGGGAGGGGCGGTACGCCGCCCGCCTGGTGAACCTGGTCTACGAGCAGCACCTTCTGCTGAAGCGGTGGTGGTGGCGACGGGGGTTGCTGGAGGCGGCGGGGGCCGTGGCCCCTGCCGGGTGACCGGGCGAGGCTGACGGAGTTCGGGGCCTCATCCATCTATGATCTCGTATGCGTGGTGACCAGACCCCTCTCTTGGGGGCGGGCGGGGGAATGAACCGGACCGGGAGCAGGGCATGACCAGGGCGCGATGGCTATGGATGGCGGCGGCGGGGTCGCTGATCGGGTTGGCGGCGGCGCTTGGTGCCGGCGGGGCATCGGCGCGGGGGAGCCGGGAGTTCGGTTCGGGATCGGGGGCCGAATTCGCGGGCGCGATGCTCGCACAGCCGCCCTCGGCCGAGGGGATCGACGAGGCGCGGCGGGTGGCCCGGTCGCTGTCGCGCGCGTTCAACCACGCGGCCTCGACGGTCGCCCCGTCGGTGGTCCATATCCAGACGGAGATGGAGCAGCGGGCGTACGACTTCTTCGGGCGCCCCATGCGGGTCAGGCGCGACGGCGTGGGGTCGGGGGTGGTGGTGTCGCGGGACGGGTACATCCTCACGAATCACCACGTGATCGCGGACGCCACGGGCGTGACGGTGAAGATGGCGGACGGGTCGGAACTGCCCGGGCGCGTGGTGGGCACGGATCCCGC
>CAYWOF010000124.1:0-8706 GCA_964459825.1 uncultured Phycisphaeraceae bacterium
CGGGCGCCCCGCTCTCCCCGCCCGGCAACCCCCCCACCAGGATGAACAGCGCCACCAGCGAGAGCACCAGATGGACCGCCAGGGACAACGCCAGGCTCAGCAACGTGACCGGCGGAGTCAGTCGGGCCGCCCGCTGGCCGAATGTCTCCTCCTCCAGAACACCTCCCTCGGGCGCCGGCCGCCGGAGGCCCAGCATCACGCGAAGGGCGTACCCCAGCCCATGAGGGCGCGGAGCCGGTGACTGGGAGCGCGGCATCATCATCGGAATCGTATCGACCCGCCGGGGCGGGGGGCCCACGCGTGGGCGGTGCGGCCCACGGGACCCCGAGCCAAAGGGCGGAGCTGGGGGGGTCCGCCCGAAGCCTGTTCGCACCGCCGGGAGGTAGGGTTCTGGTACCGGCGAAGGGGCCCGGCCGCTGCGGGGGCCCGGCACGGGCTATCTTGACGGGCTGGATTCGGCCCGTTTGAATGGCCCGCCGGCCGCACCCGCCAAGGAGCCCCATGGGCACGAGAACCCCTTCCAAGCCCTCGACGCGCCCGCGGGCTCCGGAGCAGACCGACCCGGACGAACCGTCGACGGAGTCGGTCCGCCTCGCCTTCCGGCGGGTGCTCCTGAAGCTCAGCGGGGAGGCCTTCTGTGCGCCCGGGGGGTTCGGGGTGGACCCGCGCGAGCTGGAGGTCATCGCCTCGGAGGTCCGGGATGCGGCGCGCCTCGGGGTCCAGCTGGCCGTGGTGGTGGGCGGGGGCAACATCGTTCGCGGGGCCCAGCTCGCCGCCGCGGGTCACATCCACCGCGCGACCGCCGACTACATGGGGATGCTCGGCACGGTGATCAACGCGCTGGCGCTCAAGGAGAAGCTCGTCACGCTGGGCGTCGAGTCGCGGGTGCAATCGGCCATCGAGATCCGCGCCGTCGCGGAGCCGTTCATCCGGGGCAGGGCCTTGCGCCACCTCGAGAAGGGCCGGGTGATCATTCTGGCCGCGGGCACGGGCAACCCGTTCTTCACGACCGACACGTGCGCCGCCCTGCGTGCGACGGAGCTGGAGTGCGATGCGCTGCTCAAGGCGACGAAGGTGGACGGGGTGTACACCTCGGACCCGAAGCTCAACCCCGGGGCCCGGCGCTACGAGCGTCTGACCTTCGCGGAGGCGATCGCCAACGGGCTGGGCGTCATGGACATGGCCGCGCTGCACATGTGCCAGGACCACGGGATCCCCGTGGTGGTCTTCGACTTCAAGCGTCCCGGGAACATCCGGCACGTGATCGAGGGCAAGCGGATCGGAACGCTCGTGACCGCCGGCGCGGGCGGGCCGGGCGCGCGAGGAGACAAGGCATGACGACGGACCCGGACACGATCCTGCTGGAGACCGAGGAGGCGATGGAGAAGGCGGTCGACTACCTCAAGCACGAGTTCCGCGGCATCCGCACGGGCCGGGCCAGCCCCGCCATGGTCGAGTACGTCAAGGTGGACTACTACGGGACCAGCACCGACCTCAAGGCCCTCGCGTCCATCAGCGTGCCCGAGCCCACCCAGCTGCTCATCAAGCCCTTCGATCCCGGCGCCATCGGCGACATCAAGAAGGGCATCGAGACGGCGGGCCTGGGCCTGAACCCCATGGTCGAGGGCAAGCAGATCCGCCTCATGGTGCCGGCGCTCTCGGGCGAGCGGCGCCAGCAACTCGTCGCCAAGGTCAAGAAGCTGGGGGAGGAGCAGAAGGTGGCCCTGCGCAACGTCCGGCGCGACGGGAACAAGCACGCCGACGGGCTCAAGAACGCCCCCGGCAAGCACTACCCCGAGGACGAGATCGAGACCCTCAAGCACGAGGTGCAGGAGCTCCTCAAGAAGTACGAGGGCGAGGTCGACAAGCGCGTCGAGGAGAAGACCAAGGAGATCCTCGAGGTCTGAGCCCGCGCGGCCCACCGGCGTTCAGTCGTACCCCAGCCTCGCCAGGTCGTCCTCGTCGAGCCCGAAGTGGTGGCCGATCTCGTGGAGGAGCGTGATCCGGATCTCCTCGTAGACGTTCTCGTCGGCCTGGGGGGCCTCCCACCCGCCGGCGAGGGCCACGATGCCCCGCCGGAACACGTGGATGGTGGTCGGCACATCGCCCGAGCGTTCGACGCTCCGTTCGGTCAGGGCCAGGCCCGTGTGCAGGCCGCACACCTCGTCGGCGGCGCCGGGCGTCAGCCCCAGGTCGGCGAGCATGTCGGGCGTGGGCTCGTCGAGGACGACGACCGGCACCTCCTCCAGGAGCGCCCGCACGCGCGCCGGCAACGCCTCGACGGCGTCGTCCATCAGCGCGTCGAAGCGCGCACGCTCGCCGGGCGTCATGACCCGCCCCCGGCGGGCGAGTCGCGCGCGGGGCCCATGACCTGCTGGAGCGAGGGCGCGGGCGTCAGGACGGCCAGGGCGATGCGCCACGCGTCGGCCACGGCGCCGGCCAGCCCCACGGTCACGAACATCGAGGAAACGGCGATGAGGAAGGTCCCGACGACCGTCGCCCACGAGGGTCGATCCGCCAGGAGGTGGATCGAGTCTCCCAGCGCGCCCACCGCGAGCGCCACGAGCATCGCCAGCATCGTCTGGCGGTCCACGCGCCCCTTGCGCAGCAGGAGCGACCGGGTCACGAGCATCCGCACGTTGGGGCGCAGGCCGACGAGCACCGCCGCCGCCACCCCCGCCATCGCCAGGCGCAGCTCGGCCCTATCGCCGAGCACCACGTCCAGGCGCTGGTACGGACGCACGTGCACCGGGTCGAACCGGCCGTGGAGCGTCCAGTACAGCCAGACGAGGGGCCCGTAGGCCGCCACGCCCAGCGCCGCCCCGGCGATGCCCGCCACCGACAACCCGCCGTGCGGACGAACCAGCGCGAGGGCCCCGATCCCCGAGAGCGCCAGGCACGCCGCGGCCGCCTGCGCCAGCCAGCGCTCCATCCCCGGGTTCAGCCCGGCCTCGATGGCCACGTCCGTCGCGCGCAGCAGCCAGGTCAGCCCCCCCGCCGCCAGGGCGCCCACGGTCCACACCATCAGCCCCGTGGCCACCCAGCGCCGCGCGCCGATGGGACGCAGCACCGCCGCGAACGGATCGACCGCGTGCAGGATCGTGGCCCGCACCGCCGTTCCGCACTCGGGGCAGCGTCCGCGCACGGACAGCCCGCGCAGGTTGTAGCGGCAGCGCACGCACGGCAGATCGCCCACCAGGCGCCGGGCGATCTCGCCGCCGGTCGAAGGGGGAACTCCCGGGCCGGGCTGCTCCTGCATCGCCCCAGCGTACCAGCGCGCCGCCCGAGCGTGCGCGCCCCGCGGCTATACTCCGCGCCCCTCGATCGGCGAGGGCCCCCGCATGCTCGACGCCATCGCCCGCCTGCGCGCGAACATCACGAAGGTCTTCCTCGGCAACCTCGCCGCGGTCGACCGCGTGATCTGCTGCCTGCTGGCGCGCGGGCACATCCTGATCGAGGATGTCCCGGGCGTGGGCAAGACGGTGCTCGCCACGGCGGTGGCCAAGAGCATCGACTGCACCTTCAACCGCATCCAGCTCACCCCGGACCTGCTCCCGGGCGACGTGCTGGGCGTGAGCATCCTCGACCGCAACACCGGCGAGTTCGTCTTCAAGAAGGGTCCGATCTTCGCCAACATCGTCCTGGCCGACGAGATCAACCGGACCACACCGCGCACGCAGACGGCGCTCCTCGAGGCCATGAACGAGGCCACCGTGACGATCGACGGGCGCGCCCATCCCCTCGACCCGCCCTTCATGGTCGTCGCCACGCAGAACCCCTACGAGTTCGAGGGAACCTACCTGCTCCCCGAGAACCAGCTCGACCGCTTCCTCATGCGCACCAGCCTCGGCTACCCGGACGCGGCGGACGAGGCCCGCGTCCTCGACCTCCGACCCGCGAACTACTTCCTCCCGCAGCTCGAGCCGGTCATGCGCCGCGAGGAGGTCCTCGCCCTCCAGCGCAAGGTCGATGAGGTTCGCGTGGACCGCTCCCTGCTCGACTACATCATCGCCCTCGCCAACGCCACGCGTCATCACGCCGAGATCCAGGTGGGCCTCTCCCCGCGCGGCTCCCTCGCCCTGGCCCAGGCCGGGCGCGCCACCGCCGCCCTCGACGGACGCGACTACGTCATCCCCGAGGACATCACCCGCAACGTCCTCCCCGTGTGCGCCCACCGCATCGTGTCCCGGAACTTCCTTCGCGATGGCGATGCCGACTCGGCCACGCGCCTCCTCCAGGACATCCTCCGCTCCCTGCGAAGCCCCGCGTAGCGCCGCCCGCCACGCGACCGGTGGCCCCCGCGCGACAAGGACCGCCCCATGGCCCGAATCGTCAGGCACGAGCAGACCGGCCCCTACCGGATCGACCCCGCCGACTTCCCCAAGGATGGCAAGTCCATCTTCATCTGCGCCTGCGGCCTGTCCGCTCGCCTCCCGTACTGCGATGGCACCCACAAGGCCTGCCGCGATGAGGAGCCGGGGCGGCTGTACCGCTACGAAGGGGGCGTCCGGCGCGACGCCGGCGAGCCCTCTCCCTGAGGACTGATGCCCGGCGGCATGGGGGTCCCGTGCTCGGGGCCCGCGCCCCCACACCCCGTTCCGCTCCCGCCCAGCGCCCGTGCCAGGACCTCCACAGGGTGCACCGCCGCCACGCCGGTCCCATCACGGATCTGGTGGCGGCAGGAGGTGCCGGGCGCGGCGACGACCACCCGCCCGTCCGCTGCGCCGGCCCGCACCGACGGGAACAGCGACAGCTCACCGATCCGCATCGACAGGTCGTAGTGGCTCGCGGCATAGCCGAACGCCCCCGCCATCCCGCAGCAGCCCGAGTCCAGCACTCGCAGGCCGGCCCCGACGACGCGACGCAGCAGCCCCGCGCTCGATTCCACCCCCCACAGCGCCTTCTGGTGGCAGTGCCCGTGCAGGAGCACCGGCCCGCCCGCGCCGCCCTCCACGCGCGGTCGGCGCGGGTGCTCATCCCACCGGGCCTCGACGAACTCCTCCACCAGCCACGCCTTCGCCGCCACGGACTGCCGTTCGGCGCGCGCGGCTCCCAGCCGGAGCTGGAGCCAGTCATCCTTGATCGCCGACAGGCACGAGGGCTCGCACACGACGATCGCCCGGACCGCCGGATCACGCGCCAGGGGCACCAGCCGGGCCAGGGTCGCGTCGATCGTCCGCCGGGCGTCGTCCAGGACGCCCGTCGAGATCATGGCCCGCCCGCAGCACCCCGCATCGACGAGGCGCACCTCGTACCCGCACGCCTCCAGCACCCGGCGCGCCGCCAGCCCGAGCTCCGGCTCGTTGTACATCGTGAAGCAGTCGGCGAAGAGGGCCACGACGACGCCCTCGGGGGTGATGGAGCCGGAGCGGGCCCGTTCCCACCGGCGCGCGAGCGACTTCCGGAACTCCGGCAGGGTCCGCTGCGGCGCCAGGCCCAGCGCACGGTCCACCACCGCGCGCACGGGGCCCAGCCGGTTCATCCGGTTGGCGAACCCCGGCGCCATCGCCCCCAGCCGGTTGATCCGCCGGATGTGCCCGAACAGACGGGCGCCGAGGGGCGCACGCCCGATCGCCCGGTACCGCTGCGCCGTGTACTCGGCCTTCAGCCGTGCGATGTCCACGTTGCTGGGGCACTCGGCCTTGCACGCCTTGCAGGAGAGGCACAGGTCCAGTGTCGCGATCGTGTCGGGATCGTCCCACACCGATCGCCCCGCACTCGCGGACGGCGCCGCCCGGCCTCCCCCGCCGCCGAACTGCCCCGTGATCGCCAGGCGCAGCGCGTTCCCCCGCCCGCGCGTGCTGTGACGCTCATCGAGCGTCGCCATGTACGAGGGGCACATCGTCCCCCCCGCTTTCTTGCGGCATACCCCCGCCCCGTTGCACATCTCCACGGCGCCCGCGAACCCGTGCTGGTCCGCGTACTCGAAATACGTCTCCACGCCCGGCACGCCCACGGGGCGACCGGGCTCCGGCTCGACGCGCAGCCGCTCCGTGATCGACTCCACCGGGCCCGGCTCGACGATGTTGCCCGGATTGAGCAGGTTGGCCGGGTCGAAGATCCGCTTGATATGGCGGAAGGCCCCCATCAACTCGGGCCCATAGAAGCGCTCCAGCAGCGGCGAGCGCACCCGGCCATCCCCGTGCTCGCCGCTCATCACGCCGCCGAGCGACCTGGCCAGGTCCGCGGCCTCCAGCGCGATCGCGCGGATCCGCTCCCGGTCCGCCTCGTCGCGGATGTTCAGGAGGGGGCGAACGTGGAGCACGCCGACCGACGCGTGCGCCCAGTAGGCCGCCCGCGTCCCGTGCCCCTCGATGATCGCGCGCAGCCGGCGCACGAACTCCGCCAGGCGCTCCACCGGCACCGCGTTGTCCTCGATGAACGTGATGGGCTTGCGCTCCCCCGCCATCCCGTGCAGGAGCGGCTCCCCCGCCTTGCGCAGCTTCCAGGCCTTCTGCATCGCCCCCGCGTCGGTGTACACCGCCACGCGCGCCGAGGGGGCCTCGCGCCCGACGATCCCCTCCAGCGCCGCGAGGCTCGCGCGCAACTCGCCCGCGTCCGTCTCGGCGGAGTACTCGACGTACAGCACGGCGCCGAGACGCCCGGTCGCCGGATGCGGCATCAGGTCCACGTACCACCGGTACTCGGCGTTGGCCCGCGCCAGGTCGAGCACCATGTCGTCGAGCAGCTCCACCGCCGTGGGGCGCGTCTCCAGGATGGGCACCACCGCGCCGATCGCCTCGTCGAGCGAGGCGAACCCGATCACCGCCAGCCCGCGCGCCGCCGGCGAGGGGTGGAGGATCAGGTCCGCGCCCAGCGTCACCGCCAGCGTCCCCTCGCTCCCGCAGAGCAGCGAGGCCAGGTTGACCGCGTCGAGTCGCGCATCGGCATCGGCCCGCGCCCCCGCCCCATCGAGCTGCCGGAGGATCAGGTCGAGGTTGTACCCCGCGTTACGCCGGAGGGTCTTCGGGAAGCGTGCCCGGATCAACTCCGCGTGCCGATCCACCACGTCGACCACGCGGCGCGTCAGCTCGCGCACGACCGGGTCGCGCCCGCCCGCGCCGCGCTCCAGCCGCGCCACGGCTCCGGCGGAGCCAGCACCGGGCACCAGGGCCTCGATCCCCGCCACGTTCTCGCTCGTCCGCCCGTAGCGGATCGACCGCCCGCCCGCGGCGTTGTTCCCGATGCACCCCCCCACGTTCGCCTGCCTCGCCGTCGCCGGATCGGGCGCGAAGAACAGCCCCAGCCCCGCCAGCCGGTCGTTGAGATCCTCGACGGTGATCCCCGGCTCGACCCGGCACCGGCGCCGCCCGCGATCCACATCGCGCAGGGCCCGGCACCGCACCGAGAAATCGATCACCACCGCCCGGTTGGTGCACTGCCCGGCCAGGCTCGTCCCGCCCCCGCGCGCCAACACGGGCAGGCCCCGCGCGATGCAGAACCGCGCCGCCCGCTCGGCATCCTCGATCGATGCCGGAATCACCACCCCGACCGGCTCGACCTGGTACAGCGACGCGTCCGTCGCGTACAGCATCCGGTCGTGCGGACCGAAGCGCACCTCCCCCTCGACCGCCCGCGCCAGCTCGCGCGCGATCCCCGCCCGTTCCGCCTCGGTCAGGGGCGTGTTCGGCGGGCCGGGGTGGCGCGACTCCTGCGCCGGCGTGATGACGGGGAGTTGGGGCATCGACGGGGCGGCGATTCTACGAGACCGGGGGGTACACCCGCCGATGGCACCCGTGAAGGCAAGAAGGGGGGGGCGAGGGACAGCCGGCCCGCCTCTCCCGGCTGTGTCACAGGCAGGTAACAACCCACCGCCGCGGAACCATTCACGACCGTTGCCTGTCAAACTTGCGTACGCTCGATCGCGGTCGCGCCCACCCGCCGCCGCCCCACACGGAGGTCTCCCATGAAGCTCACCGCTCTCGCCGCGAAGCGCGCCCTGGCCCTCTCCCTGGCGACCCTCGCCGGGACGGCCGCTCCCATCTCGGGCACCGGCCTCGCGCTCCTCGCGTTCACTCCCACGGCCTCGGCCCGTCCCCCGATCGCCCCGGCCGCCCCGGACGATGCGGCCAAGCTCCCGATCAAGCGCATCACGCTCTACCGTTCCGGCGTCGGCTACTTCGAGCGCCGGACCTCGGTGGAGGGCAACGCCGACGTCCAACTCCGCTTCGCCACCGAGCAGATCAACGACATCCTCAAGTCCATGGTCCTCCTTGACCTCGACGGGGGCCGGATCGGGTCGGTCTCCTATGGCTCCAAGGAGCCCCTCGAGCGGCGCCTGGCCAGCTTCGGCGTGGACATCTCCGACGATCCGCCGGCCGGCAAGATCCTCGCCCGCCTGCGCGGCTCGCCCGTCCGCCTCACCACGCCCGAGGGGGATGTCTCGGGCACCATCATGAACGTCGAGAATCGCCCCACCATCGTCGGTGGCACCGGCCAGTCGCCCCCCGCCAAGCACGACCTCCCGTGGATCAACCTCGTGACGCCGACGGGTGTCCGTTCGATCAACCTCACCGAGGTCACCGGCTTCCAGCTCCTCGATCCGGTGCTCGCCGAGGAACTCGGCAAGGCCCTCGCCGCGCTCGCCGAGCACCGCGCCGACCGCGTCAAGACCGTGGACCTCAATCTGCGCGGCGAGGGCCAGCGCGATGTCGCCGTGGCCTACGTCCACGAGATGCCCGTCTGGAAGACCAGCTACCGCCTCGT
>CAYWOF010000125.1:0-8662 GCA_964459825.1 uncultured Phycisphaeraceae bacterium
GGTCGAGGAGGATTTCCTCCAGGCGCATGGGGCGGGTGATCTGCTCGTCGGGGAGGTGGATCGTCAGCTCCAGCTTGATGAGGTGGTCGCTGTCCAGGAGCGTCCCGACCAGGACCAGGTCGTCCGGCCCCGCCTCGAAGAGCTCGATGCCGATGTTCCGCTGCGCTGATAGCTTCATGGCCAGTGCTCCGTTGCCCGAGCCCGGCGCGTCCGCGCCGCGCCGTCGGATCGCGCGCGCCATCGACTCCTGCACCCGACGCTCGAGCGAGCGGAAGAGCTCCGCCTCGGTCGCCAGCCCGGCCCGCGCGGCGTACCGGCGCAGGGGCGTCAGGATCCACTCCTCGTTGGGGAGCAGGCCCACGCTCGTGGTCCCCGCGCCCAGCGCATCGCGGAACGCCTTGACCGAGCTGGTCACGTGGGTCGCCGTGCGCAGGATCGTCGCACGGTGCCCCGCCCAGACGCCCTCGTAGGTGTCCCCGGGCGCGTAGGCGCCGCAGGCACGTCCGACGGCGAACACGGCGCGGCTGACCTCGTCCACGAAGGGCGCGTGGCTCGGGTCGCGGCAGAGATCGCCCATCCGCAGGTCCGCCAGCTCGCCGCCGGGTCCGACCATGTGGATCAGCCCGCCGATGTTGATGACGATGGAGATCATCGCCTTGTCGAACTCGATCCGGGTGGGGGGGACATCGCGCACCCGCGTGGCCGGGTAGGCGTGGGCCTCGAGGATCCGCGCGATGCGATCGCCCTCGAAGGGGGCGGTGCCGGCGAAGACCAGGGAGCCGCGCGGCTCGAGCAGGTACACAGCGCCCGGGCCGGCCCCGCGCCGGCCCCCCGCCTGGAGGGACACGCCCCGCACCACCCGCTCCAGCAGGGCCCCCACGACGTCCGCGCTCGCCCCCGGGAGGCGATCCAGCAGGAGCGCCTCGGTCAGCTGGCGCTGGTACGCCTGCAGGGTCTCCTCCGCGAGGATGCCGTTGGGCAGGAGCAGCAGGATGGGGATCTGGCGCCGAACATCCTCGGGCGTGCGCAGGTGCCCGCGTTCGGCCAGGTTGGCGGCGAAGCGGGTCATCTCCGCCGTGAGCGTCCCGAGCTGGCTGGGGTTGCAGCAGACCAGGAGCAGTTCCGGCGTGGCGTGGTGCGCATCGGCCTCCAGCAGGTTGCAGAAGACCCGTCCGGCCACCGAGACCTGGCGGGCGCCCTTTCCATCATCGAGGCGGAGCACGCCCGCCTCACGGATCGCGTCGGTGATCCCGTCCCCCGGGCACCCCACGAGACACTCGGCGTTGGCGTGGACGAAGAACGCGACGCCCAGCGCGCCCGGCGGGTGGATCCCGAGATGGCCCTCCCTCAGCATGGGTGGAGCACCTCCAGGGCATGGCGGACGGCGGCGGGGGGCTCCTCGGTGTCGCCGGCGTGGGCGATGAGGGCCGCGCCGAACGCCCCCGCGTGCTGCGGGAGAGGCGGGAGCAGCACCGGACCCTCCAGCATCTCCTCGAGGGCGCGGACCATGGCGCGGCAGTGCGCGGCCACACCCCCGGTGGCGGCCACGGGCCCGTCGCGCGCCGGCAGCATCTCCACCACGCGCGACGCGATGGCCCGGAACAGGCCCATCGCGATGTCCTCCGGGGGCTGGCCCTCCTTGATCCGCTCCAGCACCTCCGTGGTCGTGAAGACCGTGCAGTAGCTGTTGAGGGCCAGACGCCCGGTGGAGCGCAGCGCCAGGGCATTGATCTCGGCGAGGGGCAGGGCCAGGCGCGTGGCGATCGACTCCAGGAAGGTGCCCGTCCCCGCGGCGCACTTGGCGTTCATGCGGTAGTCGGCGGTGCGGCCGTGCGGGTTCAGGCGGATGACCTTGGTGTCCTGCCCGCCGATGTCGATGATGGTGCGGACCTCGGGGTACCACGCGTGGGCGCCGCGCGCGTGGCAGGTGATCTCGGTGACCCGCCGGGCCGCGACCGGCACGCGCTCCCGCCCGTAGCCGGTGGCGACGCACCGGGCGATCCGGCCCGCGTCGGCGCCGGCCTCTGCCAGGGCTCCTTCCAGCGCCGCGCGCGCCGCGACCGCGTAATCGAATCCCGAGGGAACGACGTGGCGCCCGACGACGGCTCCGGCCCCATCCAGGGCGATGCACTTGGTCGCCGAGGAGCCCGCGTCGATGCCCAGGTAGAGGGGCGAGCTCATCGAGGGCCCCCCTCCAGCTGCTCGACGAACGCCTCGATGTTCGTCATCGTCTGCGCCGTGGAGAAGAACCGCAGGTCGGACAGGTCGCCGTCGATGACCAGCACCGGCATGTCCAGGCGCTCGCGCAGGCGCTGGGGCATGCCGACCCGGGAGTTGGTGTTGTTCGGGCAGGTGCGCGCGTTGTGGAAGATGACCCCGTCCACGCCGAACCGGCCGAGCATGTCCTCCAGGAATCGCTGCTTCCACGGCTCGTCGCGGTTGATGAAGACCTCGATGCTCGTGCGCGCCATCCACTCCAGGGGATCGCCCCCGGCGTAGGGCTCGAACACCCACGAGTTGCAGTAGGTGCTGGCGACGACCGAGGTTCGCAGCGAGAGGAACCGCTCGGAGAGCTCGCGCAGGCGCGGCCAGACGGGCATTCCTTCCCAGTAGACCCGCCAGCGCTCGTCGGGGACCGCGCCCGTACCGGCTTCCACGCGCTCGTTCATCTCGGCCAGCAGCAGCTCGTAGTACTCGATGGCGGTCCGGGAGCCGCGCAGGAGCACGACCGGGGCCATGTGCACCGCCCCGTCCCAGAACGTGAGAGGGCTGGGCCGGCGGCGCGCCGTGTCCAGAACCCTGCCCCAGAGGACGCTGGCGCGGCTGGAGAGGTCGACCGCCTCCTCCAGCCGGCTCGGGTCCAGGCGCAGCCCGAAGCGGGTCTCGATCTCCGCGATGAGCGCCGCCAGCTGCGTGCGCACGAGCCCCACGTGCGCGGGCGTCACCTCGTGCAGGTAGCGCGGCGGGCACACCCCCAGCACCGGGGCATCGTGCCGGCGCCCGAAGAACTGGAACCAGTCCTGCACCTCGCGGCACTGGTTGGTGCTGTACGCCAGCAGGCTGGGCGTGGGCGGGCCCGCGATGCCGTAGATGTCCCGCAGGGGGCTGCGCCCGGCCAGGGCGCACCCGATGTCGCTGTTCATGTACGAGCAGGTCTCGGCGCAGTAGCCGATGCCGGCGGCCCGGGGGATGAGCTCGTGGCTCAGCCGGCGCACCCCCAGCAGGGCCCCGTGGTTCTCCGGGAAGTAGGTGGCGAAGCCGAACGCCGCCAGGATCTCGCACGGGCCGACCGAGGTGCACCACGCCACGCGCCGGTCCGGATCGCGGGCCGCCCCGTCCAGATCGAGGAAGTACTCGCGCAGCAGGGCCCGCAGCCGGCCCGCGGCGCGGATCTCGACTCGCTGGACGGTCCCGGCCGGCATCGGGGCTCCTGACGCTTACGGCACCACGATCGATCGCAACGAGACGCCCTCGTGCATCACCTCGAACGCGCGCTGGATCTCGGGGAGCGGGAAGCGGTGCGTCACCAGCCGGCGCAGGTCGATCCTGCCCTGCTCGACCAGGCGGATGAGGGGGATGTAGTCCACGGGCCGGCACCCCAGGGACCCGACGACCTCGAGCTCCTTGAACATGATCTTGCCGGACACGATCTGGCTGGCCTCGCTGGTGTAGCCGACGACGACCAGCCGCCCGCCGATGCGCACGCACTCGAGAGCCTCCTCGATGGTGCGCGGGTTGCCGATCACCTCCAGCACGATGTCGGCGCCGCCGCCGGTGAGCCGCTTGACCTCCTTGCTCACGCGCTCGACCTTCGACGCGTTCAGGGTGCGGGCGGCCCCCAGCTGCGTGGCCCACTCCAGCTTTCGCTCGTTGACATCCACGGCGATGACGTGCGCGCCGCACAGCGCGGCCAGTTGCACGGCGTTGATCCCCACGCCCCCGCACCCGAAGACCACGACCGTGTCCCCCGGGCGCACCTGGGCCCGGTTCTTGACGGCGTGGTACGGCGTGGAGAGCGCGTCGGCGATGATCGAGGCCTCCGCCAGCGGGATCGAGGCCGGCAGGTCCAGCAGGTCCTTGGCCGGCACCGCCACGTACTCGGCGTACGCCCCGTCGAAGTGGTTGCCGAGCATCCGCATGTCGGCGCAGATGTTCTCGCGTCCCAGGCGGCACGCGGCGCACCGCCCGCACGTGAGCACGGCCGGGATCAGCACCCGCTGGCCCTTGCGCACGTTGGACACCCCCGGGCCGACGTCCTCCACGACGCCCGACGCCTCGTGCCCGAGCACGATCGGGGGCTTCTTGAAGGTCGGCACGCCGTGCTCGATGTAGTGCAGGTCCGTGTGGCAGACGCCGCACGCGGCGACCTTCACCAGCGCCTGGTCCGGCCCGATCGTCGGCACCGGGATCTCCTCGACCCTCAGCCCGACGCCGGCCCCGTGGAACACCGCCGCGCGCATCGTCGATCCCTCCGTCAGGCGTGCCGCCACGCCGGGGGTCGCTTCTCCAGGAACGCCGCCAGCCCCTCGTGGGCGTCGGCCAGCCGCATCAGCTCATCCAGGTACAGCCGCTCGGCCCGCTCCAGGGCCGCCAGCACCTCCGCCCGCGCCGTGGCGCAGGCGCTCCGTTTGGCCAGGCGCACGACGGGTCGGGACAGGCCCGCGAAGGCCCCCAGGTACGCGTCCACTCTCGCCTCGAACTCGTCCGCGGGAAACACGCGATTGGCCAGACCGATCCGGAGCGCCTCCGCCGCGTCGAGCGCCTCGCCCAGCGCGATGAGCTCGATCGTCCGGGCCGCACCGATCCGCCCGGGCAGCACGGCCGCGGCGACCGGCGGGAACACGCCCACCCTCACCTCCGGCTGGCCGAATCGGGCCCGGTCGGACGCCAGCACGAGGTCGCAGAAGCAGGCCAGCTCACATCCGCCCCCGAGAGCCGCCCCGTGCACCGCCGCGATCGTCAACGCGTCGGTGGCGGCCAACCGGCGGAACACGCCGTGGAAGGTGGCGAGCATGTCCCGGACCTTGTCGCGCGTGTGGTCCGCGATGTCCACGCCGGCGCTGAAGGCCTTGCCGCGCGCCCGGAGGACGATGGCCGCGAGGCCGGGGTCCCCCACCCACGGCTCGAGGGCCGCGTTGAGCTCCTCCAGCATGGGGGTGCTCAGGATGTTGAGCGGAGGCCGGTCCAGCGTGACGGTCGCCACGCCGTCCCTCACGCCGGTCCGGATGAACTCGAAGCTGGGCATCGCGGCTCCCCGATCAGATGCACTGCCCGCCATCGACGCGGATGACCTCACCCGTGATGAAGCGTGCCCGCGGACCGCACAGGAACGCCACCGCCTCGGCCACATCCTCCGGCCGTCCCGCGCGTCCGAGCAGGATCTCGCCCACGGCCCGCGCGCGGACCTCGGCGGGCAGTTCGGCCGTGCCCGGCGTGTCGACGAACCCCGGCGCCACGGCGTTGACCGTGATGTCGAACCGGGCCACCTCGCGGGCCATCGCCCGGGTCAGCCCGATGAGGCCCGCCTTGGCGGCGGAGTAGTTGGTCTGGCCGAACTTCCCGCGGAGGCCGTTGACGCTCGCGATGTTGACGATCGCGCCCCCCGCCCCCCGCATGGGACCCACGGCCGCGCGCGAGCAGTGGAAGGCGCCCGTCAGGTCCACATCGATCACCGCGCGCCAGTCGGCGTCGGTCATCTTCCAGATGACCTGGTCCCGGAAGATGCCCGCGCAGTTGACAAGCACCTCCAGCCCGCCGAAGCGCTCCAGGAACGCCGCGAAGGCGTCGCTCACCTGGGCGGCATCGCCGACATCACAGACGCGTGCCCACGCCCTCCGGCCGCGCGCCTCGATCGTCGCCGCGACCTCCTCGCCCTCGCCCGGCGGGCCGGTGTGCAGCAGGCCCACATCCAGCCCGTCGCGCGCCAGGGTCTCGGCGATGCACCGGCCGATGCCCCGGCTCGCCCCCGTCACCATCGCTCGTCGGGCCCTGTCGCTCATGGTCCACCCGATTCCCGCGTTCCCCGTCGCTCACGCGCCCGGGGCGCCCACCGGCGCGGGCGCACCCAGCGAGGCCCCGCACCGCCCGCAGTGCTCGAAGAAGGCCGGCAGCCCCTTGGCTCCGCACTCGGGGCAGGCCCGGGCGTAGGGACCCCACAGGAACTCGCTGGATCCCGCGGGATCGGCCGCGCGCCGGCGCAGACCCACGTAGTCCGCGCGGCGCTTCTCGACGAACGCCGTCATGCCCTCGTGCGGCTCGAGGCTGGTGTAGTGGATGCTGAGCCAGTCGCGTGCGTGCCCCGCCGTCGCGTGCCACGCCAGGTCCTTCCAGAAGTTCACCTGCGCCTTGGTGTAGCGCGTGCACTCGGCGAACTTCTGCACGACCTGCTCCGCCAGGTCGGCCACCACCGCGTCCAGCGCCGACAGGTCGATCCGGTACCCCCCCTCGCCCTTGAGCGCCCGCTTGATCTCGGCGGCGGAGGCCCGACGCTCGAACGGCGTCTCCCACGGGTCCGTGTTCCAGTCCGCCAGGCAGGTGCGCCCCTGCGCGAGGCGCGTGACGAACTCCCCGTCCGGTCCCCGGACCGTCGGGACCACCGCGTTGACCAGCCCCATCGACAGCGACGTGAACGCCGGGTACCGCTGGTTGAGCAGGAGGATCCCGCGGGCGGTCCGGTCCCCGACGTGGATCGGCAGCCACTGGGTCGACCCGCCGCACGCCACCGAGCCGACGCTCGTTCCCACCTGGGCCAGGAACGCGTGCTCGCCCATCACCGCCAGGTCGCACGCCAGCTGGCTCTCGTTCCCGCCTCCCACGGCCATGCCGTTGATCCGCGCGATCACCGGCTTGGCGCAGTTCGTGATCGACTCGATGTACTGCTTGAAGCAGCACATGTACTTCCAGTAGTCGCGGGGGCGCTGCGTGTAGCTCCGCTGGTACTCCTTCACGTCCCCGCCGGTGCAGAAGGCGTCGTGCCCCTCGCCGGTGAACACGACGGCCGCCACGCCATCGTCCCAGGAGGCGTCCTGGAAGGCCCGGGCCAGCTCCTGGAGCGCGGGCGTGCTGTAGGCGTTGTAGTTGTGCGGGCGGTTGATCGTGATCGTCGCCACCCACCCGCGCTTCTCGTACCGCACCTCGTGCAGGCCCAGCGACTCGGGGTCACGCGTCGGGAAGAAGCTCATGGCGTCGCTCCACGCTCGCCGGCCTCCCCCGCTCGCCCGCGTCCGAGTCTCGAACGGGCGTTCGCCCGGCCGCCGGGCCAATACGGGAGGGCCGCAAACAGGACTTGCACATCCTGTAAATACAGGATACACTTCTCCGCAAACAGCTGTCAAGCCCCGCCCGTGGAAAACCCGGATTTCCACCAATCGGGGCCCCGAGCCCGGGAGGGCTGTTCAAACCCGCCGGATCCTCCATGGATGCCCGACGAAGCGAACGCGTGTTCGAATTCGACCGAGCGGGCCTCCGGGCCCCCGAGGCCCGCGAGCGCTTCGACGACCGGCTGGCGAACATCCTGGGGGTGGCCACCCAGGTCTTCGCCCGCGATGGCTACGAGCGGGCCTCGATGCGGACGATCGCCCGTGAGGCCGGGGTGAGTCTCGCCGGGCTCTACCACTACGTCCCCGCGAAGGAGCGCATGCTCTTTCTCGTTCAGTTCCGCGCGTTCAGCGCCCTCCTCACCGAGGTCCGGACGCGCCTGTGCGGGGTCGACGACCCGGTGGAGCAGCTCCGCACGCTCATCCGGACCCACGTGCTCTACGTGGCCGAGAATATGGCCGCGCTCAAGGTGTGCTCGCACGAGCTCGACGCCCTGTCGGGACCGGCCTACGAGCAGGTTCGGCGCGTCCGGCGCGAGTACTACGAGCTGGCGCGTGACATCATCGGGCGCCTGATCGAGGAGCGGGCCCCCGGCGCGGGGCTGGACCGGCGGGCCGCGACCATGTGCCTCTTCGGGGCCCTCAACTGGCTCTACCGCTGGTACGACCCCGCTGGCGATCGCTCCCCCGCCAGCCTCGCCCACCAGATCTTCGCCCAGTTCATGGGAGGCGTCCTGGGTGCCGGAGGCCTGGCGGGCCTCGGCCAGAAGCGCGCGGGCCGGCGCGCCCCGAGCCGTTCCTTCGCCCGCGTCGGCCACGCCGGATGAGCCACGCAACCGGAGTCCCGCCCGTGTTCCTGCCTGACCTCACGCTCCATGAGCCCACGACCCTCGCCGCGGTCGCGGCCGCGCTGGCCCGGCATGGCGCGGCCGCCCGCGTGATGGCGGGGGGCACCGACCTCCTGGTCGACCTGCGGGCCGGGCGCGTGCGCGCGCAGCACCTGGTACGACTGGCCCGCGTCGAGGAGCTGCGGGGCGTGGTTCTCGAAGGGGCGCCGAGCCTCCGCCCGGGACTCGGCGTCGCGTCGGGGCGCCTGCGCATCGGCGCGCTGTCCACGATCGCCGAGCTCGACGCCTTCCCCGCGCTCCGGGGCGAGTTCCAGGCCCTCCGCGACGCCACGCGCGCGATGGCGAGCACCCCGGTGCGCCACCTCGCCACCGTGGGCGGCAACATCGCGGGCGCGGTGCCCTGCGCCGACCTGCCCCCCGTCCTCTCGGTGCTGGGTGCCGGGCTGGAACTCTGGTCGGCCGAGGGGCGCCGCTCCCTTCCCGTCGACGCCTTCGTGC
>CAYWOF010000126.1:0-8660 GCA_964459825.1 uncultured Phycisphaeraceae bacterium
CGCGGGCTCCGAGGTGCGCCCGCGCAGCGCCGGCGCCAAGGCGCCCGGGCCCGGATCGGTGCTCGACGGGGCGCTCGCTCCCGACTCCAGCCCCGCGGGCGCCGCCGGCGCCGGCGCCGGATAGAGCGCGATCGACAGCTCCGTCGGCGGACCGGCGCGCCGGCCGACGAATCCCAGGCTCCACGCCATCGATCCCAGCGCCAGGAAGATCGCCACGTGCAGGCCGAGCGAGATCGAGAGGGGCAGCCCGAGGCGCAGCACCCGGCCGACGCGCCGTGCCGCACGAACCCAGCGGTGCGCCAACGCGCCGCGCTCAGGGCTGCGGGGGGTGGTCGTCGCCTTCGTCATCCCGGGCTCCGCGGAAGATCAGCCGGTCGAGCGCCGCCGCACCGGGGCCGATCAGGGCCAGCGCCAGGGCCGAGGTCAGGAGCGCCAGCTGCCACAGGGGCGTGGCCCAGGCCGCGCCATCGAACGGGTCGTAGCCCGGGATGAACCCCCAGCGGGCCGTGCCGTTCTGGAGCGCCGGCCCGATCTGCGACAGCCACATGGCCACACCCATGACCCACACGAGCGCGATCGCCCAGAGCCGCGTGAAGAGCCCCAGCAGGACGAAGAACCCGCCCAGCAGCTCCGCCAGCGAGGCCGCCCACGCGAGCAGCGCCGGCCAGCGGCCTCGCCCCAGCGCACCCGGGAGGAGGCGGCGCTTGGGCGCCCCGTTCTCGCCGTTGCCCGGATCGGCCGCGCGGGCGACGCCCAGCGTGATCCCGTGCACACGCCGCACCTCGACCGGACTTTGGAAGTCGCTGGCGCTATAGGGCCCGACGGTGCCCTGCACCGCGAGGATCCGCACCGCGGGCTCGAAGACCCGGCTCAGGCCGCCCCCGCCCGTTCCCGCCGGAGGGCTCTCGCCGGGCGTGGTTTCGGTCGATCCCGGCGGCGTCGGCGGCGGCTGCGGGGGCGTCACGGAGGCCGGCATCGCCGGCCTGATCACGCCGAGGTTCGCCAGGAGCGCCGCGTCCGCCCCCTCCACGGGCATCGTGACCAGGACCTTGCCCAGCCCCGCCCAGACGAACGTCACGCCCAGCATGATCCGGAGCGCAATGGGCGCCACGTTCAGCCCGAGCTTCTCGCGGAAACGCATGGGCGTGCCCTCCGTGCCGGCGCCGGACGGGCCCCTCCGCCGCCCGGGCCCAATCCTACCACCCCCGCCGAGGTTTCTGGGGTTGTGGGGGACGGAATTGCGGGGCTGTGGTGCGGGCGGTTGTGCCGGCGCGACGTAGCATCAGGAACGCCGCGGGCGTGGCGGAACTGGCAGACGCGCGGGACTTAGGATCCCGTGGCCGCGAGGCCGTGCAGGTTCGACTCCTGTCGCCCGCACTTGGAGGGGGCCCGCCCGCCGCTAGCACCCCAGGGCGAACTTGGTCTGGAAACAGATGTAGTCGTTGACGTTGCGCTGACCGTTCCCGTCGCAGTCGGCGTAGGGGTCGCCCAGGGCGAACTTCGTCTGGAAGCAGACGAAGTCGTTGATGTTGAGCGTCGGCGCCCCGCCCGGGCCCGTGCTCGCGTCGCAGTTGGCGTAGCACGTCTCGCACGGGTCGGGGATGCCGTTGTGGTTGGCGTCCGGCACGGCGCCCGCGGCGATCTCGCACGAGTCGGGGATCTCGTTGGCGTTGCAGTCCTGCGCCGTGCCCAGGGCGATGTCCTGCGGGTCGGCCACGCCGTTGCGGTTGCAGTCGTACGCGCCAACCCGCATGAAGAAGACGTCCTGCTCGCCGTTGAGCGTCGCCGCCATCGCGACGAACAGGCCCACATCGTCCGATTCCTGGTCGTAGTAGTCGCCGATCTTGTTCTGGTTGGGCCAGCCGACGGTGCTGTCCCAGGCCGGCGTGAGCGCCACGGGCGCCGACCACGTCGTCCCCTCATCGAGCGAGAAGGTGTAGTAGAACCTCGACAGGTTCACCGATCCCGTGCCGTGCGTGCTGTTGTACGTGACGTCCAGGCGCCCGCCGGGCGCCACCGAGAGGGACGGGAACCAGGACCAGTTGCTCGCGCCCGCGGGGTCGGTGTTGACCCGCACCGGGGTGCCCCAGGTCTGACCGCCGTCGGTGCTGCGCGCGAACATGACGTCCGCCGGGTCGGTGCCGGCCGGGTCCACGAGCGCCAGGAGATACACGTGCCCCCGGGCCGGGCCGCTCGAGCGGTTCACATCGATCCAGACCTGCCCCAGGGCGCCGCCCGGGTTGGGCCCGCCGAAGCTGCTCACCACCCCGCCCCCGAGGTTGACGTTCACCCCCTGAGGAAAGGTCGGCGTCGCCGCGGGGTTCCGGGCGTTGTCCGAGCGCACGACCCGGGGCGTGCTCCCGCTGCGGCCGCCGACGTAGACCTCGCCGTCGGGGCCCACACCGATGGTGCCCCAGATCGGCGTGCCCGAGACGGGCGCGGGCCACGGGAGCGTGCCCGCGCTGAGGTCGCGCCCGAAGCTCCCCGTCCCGCAGCAGCCATAGGAGGGGTTCCAGATGCCGTAGATGAACCCGTTGCCCGTCGAGCCGGACTTGTCGATCGTCATCCACGCGCGGTCCCCACCGTTGGCCAGCACCGGGCCCGCCCAGGTGCGCCCGCCATCGGCCGAGGAGAAGATCTCGCAGCGCCACCCCCCGGCCCCCGGCAGGGTGTAGTAGTAGAAATGGCCCTCCGCGTCCGTCTCGAGGACCGGGTCGGAGCGGAACACGCCGGGCGTGAGGGAACCCTCGAAGTGCCAAGTCCGGCCCCCGTCGTTGCTCCACGCGTAGCCGGCCTGGCGGAAGTTCGACGCGATGGTGTCGAACTGGCGCCATCCGATCACGAGGCGGTTGGGGGCGGTGGGGTCGATGGCGATCGATGGCTCGTTGGCGGCATCGCCCGCGATGTTCATCTGCCCCGGCGTGACGTTCGCCTGCCTCGTGAGGACGAAGAGACCGTCGGGCGACCCGGGCAGGCGCGGGGGCCCCACGCGGCGCACCGCGGGGGGCGCCGCGTAGGGGTCGTGGGTCGAGGGCTCGTGCGGCGGCTCGACCGTCTGGGCCCCCACGGGCACGACAAACCCGGCCAACGAGACCACCAGCACCCTGCCCACCCGACCGGCGTGACGCATGACCCATCCTCCTGGAGCCGGGCTCCTCGCCCGAGGGCGGTCCCCGCGCGGCTCGCGCACGAGCATACCGCGCCCGGACCCCAGAAAAAAGCCGCGACCGGGAGAACCCGATCGCGGCCGGAGTCGATTCGATCGACCGCTGAGCGATCAGCAGCCGAGGGCGAACTTCGTCTGGAAGCAGATGTAGTCGTTGACGTTGCGGACGCCGTTGTTGTCGCAGTCGGCGTAGGGATCGCCGAGGGCGAACTTGGTCTGGAAGCAGATGTAGTCGTTGACGTTCAGCGTGCTGTTGCCGTCGCAGTCGGGATAGCACCCGCCGCCGGCGGCCGTGAAGGAGACGCTGTCGAAGTACATCGAGGTGATCGAGTCGCAGTAGAGGTCCAGGGCCTGGATGGTGGCCGTGCCGTTGCCCGAGACGTTGCCGATCCAGCTGAGGTTCTCGGCCAGGACCTGCCCGCCGTAGTAGATGTCGAGGTCGTCGGTGTCGAGGTTGATCTCGCACCGGAGTTCGGTCCAGGCGTCCTCGATGAGGGCCAGGGTCTGGTTGCCGAACTGGCTGATGATCAGGTTGTTCGTCGAGTCAAGCTGGACCTGGACCGACCAGTTGAAGGCGGGGTACTGGTTGAGCAGGATGAAGTACCCGTTGCCCGAGGCGGACGACGGCACGTAGGTCATCGCCTTGAACGTGTACACCCCGCCGGCGACGGCGAAGACCTGCACGCAGTCGGAGTTGGACGTCGAGGCGCCGCCGGGCTGGATCCGCAGCGAGTTGGGCGCGCTGCTGGACTGGGCGTTATCGACAAAGCCATCCGGGGGCGGGAACGTGCCGCTCCATCCCTCCCAGCCGCCCTGGCCGATGATGCCCGAGCCGTTGGCGTAGCTGTCGAAGTTGTCCGTCCACGGGGCCCCGTCCATCACCGGCCCCACCTGGAGCGTCGGGATCGGCCGGCGCTTGGCGGCCTTCTTCGCCGCGGCCTTCGTCGTCGGGCCCGCCATCGCCGTCCCGGCCATCGCCAGCGCCAGCGCGCCGGCCACCACGCAAACTCCCATCTTCCTGCTCATGAACCGTTCTCCTTTCTGCTCACTCACGCAGCACACACAGGCCTGTCCAGACGTCCCGGAGCCCCCACACCGGGAGCCGTCGGCACGCTCGGCATTCCGGGCGCACACTCCGTGCGCCACGGTCCCTCCGCTCGCCCATCTGGGCCAGATTGTGGGGAGTCTCCCCTGCTCTGCAATCCCGCTCCAACGACGAGCTATTCCAGCTTACATGCGCCTCGCAGACGATACAAGCCCGTTTTGCGGATCGATGCGATCATTCGTCAGGTCCCGCAACGGTCCGCGCCCAAATGCTAACACGTGCCTATCGACGAGGAGCGCAATCTGGACGATGATTCGCATTGTGTTCGGATGGCCGCTCGAGGGTATTCCGGTCACTCAGTCACTCAGTTCAGCACCCCAGGGAGAAACGAGTCTGGAAGCAGATGAAGTCCTGGATGTTCAGCGTGCCGTTCTCATCGCAGTCCGCCTCAGGATTCCCAAGGGCGAACTTCGTTTGGAAGCAGATGAAGTCCTGGATGTTCAGCGCGCCGTTGCCATCGCAGTCCGAGAAGCACGCTTCGCAGACGATGTGGGTGAGCTTGAAGGCGTCGAGACCCGCCTCCGTCAGGGACGTGTTCGGATTGTCGGCGATGCGGAATCGCACCCGGAAGCCGGGGGTAAGGGCGACATGGTCCGTGACCTTGAATCGCTTCTCGATCCAGCCTCCGGTCCCGATCGTGTTCTCCACCACCACCCAGCTCTGCCCGCCATCCTCGGACGCTTCGACGCGCAGGTTGTCCGAGCCGCTGACGTCGTTGGTGTAGACCCAGCGGGAGAAGCTGAACTCCGTCAGCGGGCCGGCGCCGGAGAGATTGAAGATGGGGGAGAGGAGCGTGGTCGGGCCGCCGTCGACATCCTCGTTGGGCGTGTTGCCCGTGATGTAGCATCGGCCCGAGCCGTCGGCGTCGCTCGTCGGAGCGCCCGGACCGCCGTTGGCGATGGGCACGGCGCGCTCCCACTCGCCCGACTGAACGAACTCGTTCTCCACGAACCACCCCTGGTGCTGCTGGAAATCGTCCTCGAACAGGGTGACCCGGGTGCCCACGATCGGCCGGTAGAGGTGGTACGGAGCGGTGGGCGGATCGAACGAGGTGCCCCCGGCGCTGCCCTGGGCGCTCAGATAGAACTCGGGCGCCGAGCCGCACGGCATCGCGGGGAGGGTGGCGCGGTAGTTGACGCCGCCGAGGTACGTCAGCGGCACCGCGGTGAACGGGCCGAAGGCGAAGGAGCGGTAGTGGAGCCTGGCCGATGAGGGGAGCGGGAGCTGGGTCAGCGGCGTGATGACCACATCGAGGTTGGTCGCGAGGCCGGGCGGGATGAGCTCGGGAACGCCGTTGGGGATGGAGATCTCGAGGGCGCGAGGGATCTCCACGCCCTGGATCGCCAGGCCGTAGTCGGCGTCGAGCTGCGGCGTCTCGGTGTGCGTGTCCTGGATGATCTCGTCCCCGAACACCTCGACCTTCCAGGTGCCCGGCTCGGGGTTCTGGAGGAAGACGTTCTCGACCGTGTCCTTGGTGTTGCGGACGCCGCCCTGGGCCGACCAGACGGCCCCCGCCAGGCCCACGTTGCCCCAGTAGCGGCGCTGGCCATCGGGGGAGGTCACGCGCAACGTCAGGTCGTTCACGCGGTGCTGCGTGGCGCTGGTGGGACCCTTGCGGTCGGTGTAGGCCAGCGTGACCTTGAGCGCCGGGGTGTCGGGCAGGACCAGCACGTTGTACGTGTTGACCCCGAGCGGCGCGATCGTGTCCGTCTCATCGATCACGATCGTGCGCGCCGCCGCCTGGCGAAGGGCCTTCAGGTCGGCCATGCCCCAGCCCTGCTTGTCGCGCGTCAGCGTGCCGTTGTTGCCGCCCTGGGTCCAGTCGTACTGGTAGGCGGAGTTGATCATCAGCGCCTTGGCGGCCCCCATCCTGGGCCGGCTCTCGAAGACCGTGGAGGCCCCGCCGTGCTGCTCCCACACGCCCTCGTGCCACATCTGGAAGAGGAGCCCGAACGCCCCGCCGGTGATCGGCGTGGCGCCGGACGTGCCCCCGAACGCCGGGGTGTAGGAGATGTCGCTCAGGTCCCCGGTGCACAGGATCTGGTCGTAGAAGTGGGTCAGGTCCGGCTTGACGCGTCCGTCCGCCGCCGGGCCGTAGCTGGCGCCCTGCCACCGGTCGTCCGCGCGGTTGGTGTTGTTCGCGTGGACAACCCCGCCGACCGAGACGATGTTCTTGGCCCAGGCCTGCGGGCGGGAGAGCTGGTTGCCCGTGTTGCTCTGCGACTGCGTGCTGAGCAGCTCGTAGAGGAACAGGTAGTCGTCCACCTCGGACGAGATCGTGGTGTAGGCGGTGACCTGGGCGTTGCCCACGCTGCTGGTCTGGAAGACCGCCCGGTAGGGACCCGTGGGGTCGACCAGCTGCTGCGTGTGCTGGTGGCGCGGCAGCTGCCCGCCGAACTGCGAGACCGCGATGTACGCCGAGAAGATCCCCTGCTCGCGGTCGGGGAGCATGCCCCGCCCCTGCGGATTCCCGGCGCCGTTGCCGAACACGATCCCGTAGACGCTCGTGCCGTGCGAGGTGTCCGGGCTGTTGGCCTTGTGGATCAGAGGGGGCGGATTCTGGAAGGCGTTGTGGGTCTCCCGAAGCCCGGAATCGAACACCTCGCCCCGGACACCCTGGCCGGAAAAGCCCAGCGCCGACTGGAGGTCATCGGCGTTGCTCCCCGCTGGCCCGCGCGCGAGGTTCATGTCCAGGCCCGGGGGCGTCCACCGATCGACGAACGCCACCTCGTCCATCGCCACGACCTGGCGAAGGGCCGCGAGCGCCATCGTCGCGTCCATGCGGTACCCCTCGGGGTTGACGCTCTGGACCGTGCCGCCCAGCGCCACCACGCGCTGCTCCACGGCGTTCTGCTGCTCGAGCCCGCGCTCGTGCACCTCGATCGAGTAGCGCACGGGGGCGTCCGAATCGAGCTCGGGCGCGGACAGGACCGGCACGAGCGCCTCCTCCACCCGGTACGCCGGGTGGTTGGCGCCCACCCAGCGCACGAACGGCAGGGCGCGCACCTCTCCCACGCGCTGGGCATCCATCCGCACCAGGTGCGTGTGGTCACCCAGGAACCCGAGCACCGTTCCGCCCGCCGCCGCCACCGCCTGGCGCATCGACTCCAGCGGGGTGCACCAGAACTGCACGAGGTAGACGCGGCACTCCGGGCCCGCGGCCAGGGCCGGGGGCACCGCCGGCTCCCCCTCGGCCAGAGGATCGAAGTTGCGGTAACGCAGACGAACGACGTACTCCGTGTCGCGGACGGTCGTGGTGGTCCGCCCGTCGAGGCTGATCGCGTAGTGGTGGGCAAGGCCGCCGCCGGGCGCCCGCTCATCCCACAGCATCACCACGGTCGGCGTGCCGGCGACCCCGATCGCCCGCACGGATGAGACGGGGCGGCCCGTGACGTGGAAGGGCGCCTGCCCGGGAAGGGCCAGGGCCCGCCCACCGGCCACCTTCGACAGGGCGATCCGCGGCGCCGTGCCGCCCTCCGGGGCCGAAGCCAGGCAGGTTCCTGCGAAGACGGCCAAGCCGGCCGCGGCGACGATAGCCACCACATGCGAGCGCACAGAGTCCGGGCGCATCACGGTCATCCCTCCTGGAGTGTCTGACATCCTCGAACGCCCCCCTTCGCGGGCCCAACCCGCCGCCGGCCCACCAAGGCCCACCGGTCGGCATCCTACCGGAAACAACCCTCGGTTCGCAACCCAATTCGCCCCGGTTCGACCCCGGACCGATCCGGGACGGGTCCGGGAACGCCGGACCGACAACCCGGGCACCCCGACGGCGGGCAAACCACCCCATACGGTGGCAACCGACGATACCCCGAGGTCCGGGGCGGTGCGTCCAGGGACCGCTCGACGGGTATCCCCCCGGGACGGCGGAGCGCACCCAGCCGGTCGCCCCCGCGTGGGTGGGGCCTACCGGCGCGAGCCGCTCCCCGCCGACTCCTCGTGGTGCATGACGCGTCGAGCGACCTCCTTGAGGGAGGCCTGCAGGCCGGTGCGCTTGAGGACGGCGTTGACGCGGTCGGCGAGGCGGTAGCGGATGTTCTCGCCGACGATCTGGCGCGCCAGGGCCTCGGCGTCGAAGGCGCCGGCGCCGGAGAGGCGCAGCCGGAGCGCACGCCCGGGGTCGAGGGCGAGGGCGGGGTGCCGGGCGTGGATGGCCGCGGCGAGACGCAGGCCGTTCGCGACGACCTCGGTGCGCATGAGGGAGTTGTCGCGGACGCGGGTGTGGATGAGGAACTCGGGGATGATCGCGATCCGGGCGCCGCGCTCGGCGAGGGCGCACCAGAGGTCCCAGTCCTCGAAGGAGGTGAGCCACTCGTCGTAAGCGCCGGCCTCGAGGAGGGCGCGCCGGTCGATGAGGGCGGTGCAGCAGGAGGCGCAGTTCTTCACGGC